>NZ_KQ970790.1:0-59715 GCF_001579525.1 Streptococcus oralis
TTTATCCGCCATAGCTCAGTTGGTAGTAGCGCATGACTGTTAATCATGATGTCGTAGGTTCGAGTCCTACTGGCGGAGTATAGATCGAAACGTTCAATTGAGCGTTTTTTTATTTATTAATATAGTGGACTGTTGAAATTTTAATTTTTAAATCTATAATTGCCTCTTTATTTTATTTTTAGTTAGTTTAGCTTTAAATTCTTCTTTTATAGGATTTGAAGCTTTTTTAGTTCCTTTTTTTGTTAGACTAGTGTTACTAATAAGAAAGGGAATTTTTATATGCTTCAGAAATTTTATGACCGAGCATTTGTCTTTTTGAAACTAGTTGAACAAGAATATGCCTCTTTAGGCCAGAGTTGTGCAGAGTGGGAATCACTTCATCTTCGGTTTTTACTATATTACTTAATCCGATTTAAAATTAAAAGTGATAGGGACTTTTCTCTATATCACTTTAGAACAGCTTATCGTCTATATCTAGATAAATTACTGCAAGGTGGTACAACTCTCATCCAATAGGAAGCATCTATATCATAATTACGAACGATAGTTATAGTTATATTTTAAAAAATATAGAATTAGCTTATAATCAAAGGCTTTTGTATTTAGAAATGAAAGAATTTCCAAATCTTTTCTACTGTTTCTTCTTGATAAAAAGGCGATTTTTTCTTATAATAAATTGTAAGATATAATTGTGGGTGAAATTCCTGCCATGTATGTGAGAAAGGACGAGCTCCTAGTAGCTCAGACGAATTTTATTATGACTTCAGTTGTTGTTGTAGGTACCCAATGGGGTGATGAAGGTAAAGGGAAAATTACAGATTTTCTTTCAGCTAATGCAGAGGTAATTGCTCGTTATCAAGGTGGTGATAATGCTGGTCACACGATTGTGATTGATGGTAAGAAATTTAAGTTGCACTTGATTCCATCTGGAATTTTCTTTCCTGAAAAAATCTCTGTTATTGGGAATGGGATGGTCGTGAATCCAAAATCCCTTGTGAAAGAGTTGACTTATCTTCATGAGGAAGGTGTGACAACTGATAACTTGCGTATTTCTGATCGTGCGCATGTTATTTTGCCTTATCACATTGAGTTGGATCGCTTGCAGGAAGAAGCTAAGGGTGACAATAAGATTGGTACTACAATCAAGGGAATCGGTCCAGCATATATGGACAAGGCTGCTCGTGTTGGAATTCGTATTGCGGATCTTTTGGATAAGGATATTTTCCGTGAACGTTTGGAACGCAATCTTGCGGAAAAGAATCGTCTGTTTGAAAAATTATATGATAGTATTCCTATTTCAATTGATGATATTTTTGAAGAATACTATGAGTATGGTCAACAAATCAAGCAATACGTGACAGATACATCCGTTATCTTGAATGATGCGCTTGATAATGGCAAACGTGTGCTGTTTGAAGGTGCGCAAGGTGTTATGCTAGATATTGACCAAGGTACGTATCCATTTGTTACGTCGTCAAACCCTGTCGCTGGTGGTGTGACAATTGGGTCTGGTGTTGGCCCAAGTAAGATTGACAAGGTTGTAGGTGTATGTAAAGCCTACACAAGTCGTGTAGGAGATGGACCTTTCCCAACTGAATTATTTGATGAAGTGGGAGATCGCATTCGCGAAGTAGGTCATGAATATGGTACAACAACTGGTCGTCCACGTCGTGTGGGTTGGTTTGATTCAGTTGTGATGCGCCATAGTCGCCGTGTATCTGGGATTACCAATCTTTCATTGAATTCTATCGATGTTTTGAGTGGTTTGGATACTGTGAAAATCTGTGTGGCCTATGATCTTGATGGTCAATGTATTGATTACTATCCTGCTAGTCTTGAGCAGTTGAAACGCTGCAAGCCAATCTACGAGGAATTGCCAGGTTGGTCAGAAGACATCACTGGGGTCCGTAATTTGGAAGATCTTCCTGAGAATGCGCGTAACTATGTTCGTCGTGTAAGCGAGTTGGTTGGTGTTCGTATCTCAACTTTCTCAGTAGGACCTGGTCGTGAACAAACTAATATTTTAGAAAGTGTTTGGTCATAGGAGATTTTTAAGATTAGTTTAAGACAGGTTGGGTATACTATAGACAGTTACAAGAAGACCTCCTAACTTGTTGTAACAAATATCCTAAACTTTTCTTTTTCATAATAATCTCCCTATTAAGTCACCGCATTCGGTGGCTTTTTTTGTGTTGAGAATCATGATATAATAATAAAATCGACAAGTAGGAAAAGAGAAAAACGATGAATTATACAGTTGAAGAAAAAGAAGCCTTTATGAGAGAGGCTTTGAGAGAGGCTGAGATTGCCTTAGAACACGATGAAATTCCAATTGGTTGTGTGATTGTCAAGGATGGAGAAATCATTGGTAGGGGGCATAATGCGCGCGAGGAGTTGCAACGGGCGGTCATGCATGCAGAAATCATGGCTATAGAGAATGCGAATGTGAGTGAAGAGAGTTGGCGTCTGCTGGATTGTACGCTTTTTGTGACCATTGAGCCTTGTGTTATGTGTAGTGGTGCGATTGGGCTTGCCCGTATTCCAAACGTAGTTTACGGGGCTAAAAACCAGAAATTTGGTGCAGCTGGGAGCTTGTACGACATTTTGACAGATGAGCGTCTCAATCATCGTGTAGAGGTAGAAACGGGAATTTTGGAAGATGACTGTGCAGCGATTATGCAGGACTTTTTCCGAAATCGACGGAAAAAATAATTTCTCTTTAAAAATCGAGGGGAATGTGATATAATAAATAGTGGAGCAACAGTTCTGCGTGAAGCGGGTCAGGGGAGGAATCCAGCAGCCCTAAGCGATGTGAATTGTGTGCTCTTTTTTCGTGCTTTTTTCGAATAAATAAGATAAAATAGCCTAGAATAAATGATTATAGAAAAGAGAAAAATATGAAAATTCGTGGTTTTGAATTGGTTTCGAGTTTTACAGATGAAAGTTTGCTACCTAAGCGTGAGACGGCTCATGCAGCTGGTTACGACTTAAAGGTTGCTGTGCGTACGGTTATTGCGCCAGAAGAGATTGTCTTGGTTCCGACAGGTGTTAAGGCCTATATGCAGCCGACAGAAGTGCTCTATCTCTATGACCGTTCATCAAACCCTCGCAAGAAGGGTTTGGTTTTGATTAACTCAGTTGGGGTCATTGATGGGGATTATTATGGAAATCCTGGGAATGAAGGCCATATCTTTGCTCAGATGAAAAATATTACTGATCAGGAAGTGGTTCTCGAAGTTGGAGAACGTGTAGTTCAGGCTGTCTTTGCGCCTTTCTTAATTGCAGACGGAGATGAGGCAGACGGGGTTCGGACAGGTGGATTTGGATCAACAGGGCACTAAGATGAAGATTATCTTTATACGTCATGGAGAGCCAGACTACCGTGAGTTAGAGGAGTGTTCCTACACTGGCTTTGGATTAGATTTGGCTCCTTTGTCTGAGAAAGGAAGGCGACAAGCTCAGGAACTTTGCCAAAATCCTTTGCTTGGCTCAGCTGATATACTGGTGTCTTCTGCAGTGACGCGAGCATTAGAAACGGCTTCTTATCTTACTTGTGCTACTGGCCTTCCTTTGAGAGTAGAGCCTTTATTGCATGAATGGCAGGTTTACGAAAGTGGTATAGAGAACTTTGAAAAAGCACGTACTCTGTTTTTAGAAAACAAGGGGGAGTTGCTTCCTAATAGTCCTATTCAGTATGAGACAGCTGAAGAGATGAAGGCGCGTTTTTTGGAAACTATGATAAAGTACCGAGACTATCAGACAGTGCTAGTGGTAGCTCATCGAATGCTCATGCGCCAATTTGTACCAGACGAGAAGATTGATTTTTGCCAAGTAATTGAGTGTGAGTTAGAGATATAGAAAGAGGTTTATCATCGCAAAGAAAAAAGCGACATTTGTGTGTCAAAATTGTGAATATAATTCACCTAAGTATTTAGGACGTTGTCCTAACTGTGGGTCTTGGTCTTCTTTTGTAGAAGAGGTTGAGGTTGCCGAGGTCAAGAATGCGCGTGTGTCCTTGACAGGTGAGAAAACCAAGCCCATGAAACTGGCTGAGGTGACTTCCATCAATGTCAATCGAACCAAGACGGAGATGGAGGAATTCAACCGTGTACTTGGAGGCGGAGTGGTACCAGGGAGTCTCGTCCTTATCGGTGGGGATCCAGGGATTGGGAAATCAACCCTTCTCTTACAAGTATCGACTCAGCTGTCCCAAGTAGGGACTGTTCTCTATGTCAGTGGGGAGGAGTCTGCCCAGCAGATTAAACTCCGTGCAGAGCGCTTGGGAGATATTGATAGCGAGTTTTATCTCTATGCAGAGACCAATATGCAGAGTGTTCGATCTGAGGTGGAGCGCATCCAACCAGATTTTCTCATCATCGACTCTATCCAGACGATTATGTCTCCTGAGATTTCAGGGGTGCAAGGGTCTGTGTCTCAGGTGCGTGAGGTGACCACTGAGCTTATGCAGCTGGCTAAGACCAATAACATTGCCATCTTTATCGTAGGGCATGTGACTAAGGAAGGAACTTTGGCGGGTCCGCGTATGTTGGAGCATATGGTGGATACGGTGCTCTACTTTGAAGGGGAGCGCCACCATACCTTCCGTATTTTGAGAGCAGTCAAAAACCGTTTTGGTTCTACTAATGAGATTGGCATCTTTGAGATGCAGTCGGGCGGATTGGTTGAGGTGCTCAATCCGAGTCAAGTTTTCCTAGAAGAGCGTTTGGATGGGGCTACTGGCTCGTCAATCGTTGTGACCATGGAAGGGACCCGTCCGATTTTGGCTGAGGTTCAGGCTTTGGTAACACCAACCATGTTTGGAAATGCTAAGCGCACGACGACAGGGCTTGATTTCAATCGTGCTAGTTTGATTATGGCTGTTTTGGAAAAACGTGCAGGGCTTCTCTTGCAAAATCAGGATGCCTATCTCAAATCTGCTGGCGGTGTCAAATTGGATGAGCCTGCCATTGACTTAGCCGTTGCAGTGGCTATTGCCTCTAGTTACAAGGACAAGCCTACCAATCCTCAGGAATGTTTTGTGGGTGAATTGGGCTTGACTGGAGAAATTCGACGCGTGAATCGTATCGAACAACGCATCAATGAAGCTGCGAAGCTTGGGTTTACCAAAGTCTACGCTCCTAAAAATTCTCTGAACGGCCTCAAAGTTCCAGATAATATTCAAATCATTGGTGTGACAACGATTGGGGAAGTCTTAAAGAGGGTGTTTTCATAAGAGATTTGCTTTAGATTTGAAGAAAAAACTTACCAGTGCTATAATCGTGATAGATAGGCTAAGTGGCCAAGAGAGACAATAAACTAGCCTCCTCAAAAAGACATAAAAGGAGAAATCTGATGTCAGATAATCGCATGAATTTTACTATTGAAAACAATAGCCAATTTCCTTTTGTAGAAATTGTACTAGATAAAGGAGAAAAAGCTTATATTCAGCGCGGAAGTATGGTCTACCATTCTTCTAGTGTCAAATTAAGAACCAAACTGAATGCAAAAGGATCTGGTCTTGGTAAATTAGTTAAAGCAGTTGGGCGTTCGATGGTATCTGGTGAAAGCACCTTTATTACGGAAGCTTTATCTGATGCAGATGGTGGCCTCTTAGCTCTAGCTCCTAATGTTCCGGGTCAGGTAATGCCCTTGTATTTAGGGGAACATCAATATCGATTGAACGATGGAGCTTTCCTTGCTTTGGATGGTTCAGCTTTTTATACTATGGAACGCCAGTCTATTGGCCGTGCCTTGTTTGGCGGTCAAGGAGGTTTCTTTGTCATGACCACTCAAGGAGAAGGAACACTCTTAGTCAATGCCTTTGGAGCTATCAAGAAAATTGAACTGAAAGACCAAGAAATGACGATTGATAATGCTCATGTTGTTGCCTGGAGCAAAGACTTGCACTATGACATTCACTTGGAAAGTGGTTTTTTACAATCTGTCGGTACAGAAGAAGGTGTTGTTAATACTTTCCGAGGTACAGGAGAAATCTATGTTCAAAGTCTAAATGTTGAAACTTTCGCTAAAATTTTGGGTGGATATATTCCTACAAAAGAGTAGGCTTGACTATTCCTGGGCACCATCGGATGCGAACTCGTTCGTGGCATTTTTTGCAAATTAAAGAGACGTTAGGAGAAAAAAGTGACAATTACTATAAAACCTTATCGGAAATCGGATAAAAAGGCTGTTTTAGAATTGTCAATACAGGCTTGGTCTCCGGTTTTTCCAAAAATGGAAAAAGGAGTTCCTAAGTTTGTTTATGACAATTTTTATCCTCAAGGGTGGGAAACAAGACAAATTAATGATTTAACAGCGGTCTTAGATGAAGAGGGTCAGTTTGCCTGGCTAGCTTTTCTGGAGGAAGAGTTGGTCGGCTGGATTCACATTCGCTTGCACCCTGAGGATAAAATGGGAGAGATTTATATACTAGCTGTTTCTCCAAGCTATCAGCGCCAAGGTGTCGGAAAAGCGCTCATGACCTATGCTTGTAATCGGATTAAACAAAAAGGGATGGAAATGGTCATGGTTGAGACGGGTGGTGATCCAGGTCATGCACCAGCCCGTAAAACCTATGAGAACTTTGGTTTTGAACAATGGCCTGTTGCTCGCTACTTTAAAAAGTTATAACTAATAGCTCTTTATCAACTATAGTGGGTGATAAAAGCTAGCATATAGAGCCGTTTATATGGGTTCTCTCTTTTTTTGAAATTGGGGAAGTTCTAAGTTCAAAACTTGGTCGTTTGACGTCCTTCATAGAACCATTAGTTGCTTCCAGCTTGGCATCAGTGAGGGTGTTGTTAATACCTTCCGAGGTACAGGAGAAATCTATGTCCAAAGTTTAAATGTTGAAACTTTTGCTAAAATTTTGGGTGGATATATTCCTACAAAAGAGTAGGGTTGATCATCCTGAGCATACAAATTTTTCATGAGTAAGAAGCTTTATCTCTGACAAATCTTGAAAAAGCTGGTAAGATAAGATTAACTTATTTGATAATCAAATAAATTTTTTCATAGATGAAGCAGAGGTGAATATGTCTTACTTTAAAAATTTTATGAAGGCCAACAGAGCATATATCGACTTGCATGGAACAGCTCATTTACCAATAAAGCCCAAAACAAAGGTTGCTATTGTGACCTGCATGGACTCACGGCTACACGTCGCGCAAGCTTTAGGTTTAGCACTTGGGGATGCCCATATCTTGCGGAATGCTGGCGGTAGAGTAACAGAGGACATGATTCGTTCGCTGGTGATCTCCCAGCAACAAATGGGTACACGTGAAATTGTGGTGCTTCACCATACAGACTGTGGAGCTCAAACCTTTCAAAATGAGTCTTTTCAAGAGCATTTGAAGCATGAGCTCGGGGTTGATGTTTCTGGTCAAGATTTTTTACCATTCCAAGATGTTGAAGAGAGTGTGAGAGAGGATATGCAGTTTCTTCGAGAATCTCCACTGATTCCTGATGATGTGGCTATTTCAGGTGCGGTTTACGATGTGGATACAGGGAGTATGAGAGAAGTATACTAACTTCATCTCGCAGAATTCTAATCCTAGCATAAGATCGCTACTTCAAATGTAGCGATTTTAATTTTAATATAGCTAATATAAAATAGTAAAAAACAAGGGTATAAATGTTTACTCTTGTTTTATTTTTGATTGAAAAATAAAGGAAAAAGCGCTACAATGGTAGATGGAAAATGTTGTGTAAAAAACAAGTGATACATAAATACCGGAGGAAATCATGTCTTTTTCTGATTTAAAGCTGTTTGCCCTTTCTTCAAATAGAGAATTGGCAGAGCGTGTGGCGCAAGAGATTGGGATAGAGTTGGGGAAATCGACTGTTCGCCAATTTTCAGATGGGGAGATTCAGGTCAACATCGAAGAATCAATCCGTGGAAAACACGTCTTTATCCTACAATCAACGAGCTCACCTGTAAATGACAATCTGCTCGAAATTTTGATTATGGTAGATGCCTTGAAGCGGGCTAGTGCAGAATCTGTCAATGTTGTTATGCCTTACTATGGCTATGCACGTCAGGATAGAAAAGCGCGCGCGCGTGAGCCAATCACTGCAAAACTCGTTGCAAACATGCTAGAAGTTGCTGGGGTAGATCGTTTGTTGACGATTGATTTGCACGCTGCACAGATTCAGGGATTCTTTGATATTCCCGTAGATCACTTGATGGGTGCTCCATTGATTGCGGACTATTTTGAACGTCGCGGCATGGTTGGCTCTGACTACGTGGTTGTCAGCCCAGACCATGGTGGGGTGACTCGTGCTCGTAAATTGGCAGAGTTTTTGAAAACTCCTATTGCGATTATTGACAAACGCCGTAGTGTAGACAAGATGAATACCAGTGAAGTGATGAATATCATTGGTAAGGTAGAAGGTAAGACTTGTATCTTGATTGACGATATGATCGATACAGCTGGAACTATTTGTCATGCGGCAGATGCTCTTGCTGAAGCAGGTGCTGTTGAAGTTTATGCAAGCTGTACGCACCCAGTTCTTTCTGGGCCAGCTATGGACAATATCCAAAAATCAGCTATTAAGAAATTGGTTGTTTTGGATACTATCTACCTACCAGAAGAGCGTTTGATTGATAAGATTGAACAAATTTCGATTGCTCATCTTCTGGGCGATGCTATTATCCGTATCCACGAAAAACGTCCTCTTTCTCCATTATTTAGTATCGAGAAAAAAATCTAAACTTTCACTTGAATAAACGAATTTCCTAGCAAGCTTTTTCTCTTGCTAGGAATTTTTTTGTAGTCAAAATCTGCAAGCCTTTTCAAAATATGCTATACTAAGAAAAAAGGAGGATTTCTATGAGTCAAGCATTTATCAATCCAAGTGATGGTGTGATTCGTCAGTATCTTACAACCAGTAAAACGTTAGCGGTAGTGGGTTTGTCCGATCGTGAGGAAACAACTAGTAATCGAGTGACCAAGGAAATGCAAGCTCGGGGCTATAAAATCATTCCAGTTAATCCCAAGGCTGCAGGTGGGGAAATCTTGGGAGAAAAGGCTTATGCCAGTCTAGCTGAGATTCCTTTTCCTGTGGATATTGTCAATATATACCGACGGAGCGAGTTTTTACCAGATGTGGCCCGTGATTTTCTCAAGGCTGATGCCAAGATTTTTTGGGCACAACTGGGACTTGAAAGCCTAGAAGCAGAAGAAATCTTGCGTGCTAGAGGATGCGATGACATCGTGATGAATCGCTGTATTAAGAGAGAACATACTCGTTTAATTCTTGAGCAATAAAAAGGTAGCCAGTAGGCTACCTTTTGTGTTAGAAAATACCAATCAATGCCTGCATGCTTAGGCTGGTAAGGATGATAGCAATCCAGCAAAGGCCTCCAAGAAGAATGGATTTCCCGCTGGATTTGACCATGGCAATCAGATTGGTTTTGAGACCGATAGCACTCATGGCCATGATAATGAAGAATTTAGAGAGTTGTTTGAGAGGGGTGAAGAAGCTACTAGACACACCGAGAGAGGTGAGAAGAGTCGTTAAGAGAGAAGCCAGGATAAAGTAAAGGATAAAAAGTGGGAAGACTTTCTTTAGTTGGAAATCTTGGCTGTTTTTTTGTTGGCGGCTTTGCCAGTAGGAGAGAAAGAGCGTAATAGGAATGATTGCTAAGGTGCGCGTGAGTTTCACAATGGTTGCAGACTCAAGGGTATTAGTCTGATAAAGACTGTCCCAGGAGCTGGCGGTAGCCGTTACAGAGGAAGTGTCATTGACCGCAGTTCCTGCAAAGAGAGCGAAGCCTTCATTTGATAAGTGAAGCCAGGTTCCCAGAGTTGGAAAGATGAGCGCAGCCAAGACATTGAAGAAAAAGATAACGGAAATGGCTTGGGCAACTTCTTTTTCCTTGGCGTGGATAACGGGCGCTGTCGCAGCAATGGCAGAGCCACCGCAGATAGAAGAACCCACTCCAATCAAGGTAGCCAGTTTTGTGTCTAGCGCAAAGAAACGCTGGAAGAGGTAGGCAACGATTAAGGAAATCGAAATGGTGGAAAGGATGACAGGGAGCGAAGATTGCCCAACCGCGAAGACTTGCGAGATATTGAGACCAAAACCAAGCAAAATAACGGCATATTGGAGCAATTTCTTAGAACTAAAGGCTAATCCAGCATCCAATTGTTTGTAGGAAGAGAGAAAAGGATGGAGGAGCATCCCCACAAAAATCGCAAAGACAGGTGCCCCCACGACAGGAAAGAAACCTCCCAGGAACCAAGATACGATAGAAATGAGAAGGCAGGCCAAGATTCCTGCCCCATTTTTTGATAAAAATGACATATAAACCTCCGAAAATAAGCACTTATTATTATAGTCCTGTCGAGAAGAAAAGTAAAACAGAAAGTGAAAAGTGCGGGTTTCAGATGGATTTTGCGGTCAGGGAGCTTTTGTAGTATAATAGTACTATGTTCTGTAAGCAAGGGGGATATCTATGGACTTAACCAAGCGCTTTAATAAACAGTTAGACAAGATTCAAGTTTCCTTGATTCGCCAGTTTGACCAGGCTATTTCGGAGATTCCTGGGGTCTTGCGTTTGACCTTGGGGGAACCTGATTTTACAACGCCAGATCATGTCAAGGAGGCAGCCAAGCGAGCCATTGACCAGAACCAATCCTACTATACAGGGATGAGCGGTTTGCTGACCTTGCGCCAGGCTGCTAGCGACTTTGTAAAAGAAAAATATCAGTTGGACTACAATCCTGAAAATGAAATTTTAGTTACAATTGGGGCGACAGAGGCTTTATCTGCTACTTTGACGGCTATTTTGGAAGAGGGAGACAAGGTGCTCTTGCCAGCTCCTGCTTATCCAGGTTATGAACCGATTGTCAATCTGGTTGGGGCAGAGCTTGTCGAGATTGATACAACTGAAAATGGTTTTGTCTTGACTCCTGAGATGTTGGAAAAGGCCATTTTGGAGCAAGGAGACAAGCTCAAAGCAGTTATTCTCAACTATCCAGCCAATCCGACAGGAATTACCTATAGTCGGGAGCAGTTGGAAGCCTTGGCAGACGTTTTACGCAAGTATGAGATTTTTGTGATCTGTGATGAGGTCTACTCAGAATTAACCTATACAGGGGAAGCTCATGTGTCTCTGGGAACTATGCTGAGAGACCAGGCTATTATTATTAATGGCTTGTCTAAATCGCATGCTATGACAGGTTGGCGTTTAGGCTTTATCTTTGCTCCTGCAGCTTTCACAGCTCAGTTAATCAAGAGTCACCAATATTTGGTTACTGCCGCAAACACTATGGCTCAACATGCTGCGGTGGAAGCTTTGACCGCTGGTAAAAACGACGCAGAGCCTATGAAGAAGGAATACATTCAGCGTCGAGATTATATCATTGAGAAGATGACTGCTCTTGGTTTTGAGATCATCAAACCAGACGGTGCCTTCTATATCTTTGCTAAGATTCCAGCAGGTTACAATCAAGACTCCTTTGCTTTTCTGAAGGATTTTGCCTATAAGAAGGCCGTTGCCTTTATCCCTGGTGCCGCCTTTGGACGTTACGGAGAAGGCTATGTGCGTCTGTCTTATGCAGCCAGCATGGAAACGATCAGAGAGGCCATGAAACGACTTGAGGAGTACATGAGAGAAGCATGATTCAGTCTATCACGAGTCAAGGCTTGGTGCTCTACAATCGTAACTTTCGTGAGGATGACAAGCTAGTCAAGATCTTTACCGAGCAGGCGGGCAAGCGCATGTTTTTTGTCAAGCACGCTGGTCAGTCCAAACTAGCTCCGGTTATTCAGCCCTTGGTGTTGGCACGGTTTCTCTTACGAATCAATGATGACGGCCTTAGCTACATCGAGGACTACCATGAGGTGATGACCTTTCCCAAGATTAATAGTGATCTCTTTGTCATGGCCTATGCTACCTATGTGGCAGCCCTTGCAGATGCTAGTTTGCAGGATAATCAGCAGGATGCTCCCTTATTTGCTTTTTTGAAGAAGACTCTGGAGTTGATGGAAGCAGGCATAGATTATCAGGTCTTAACCAATATTTTTGAAATTCAAATCTTGACTCGATTTGGAATCAGCCTTAATTTTAATGAGTGTGTCTTTTGCCATCGGGTGGGTCAGGCCTTTGACTTTTCTTTTAAATATGGAGCCTGCCTTTGCCCAGAGCATTATCATGAAGATGAGAGACGTTGTCATCTAAATCCCAATATCCCTTATCTGCTCAATCAATTTCAAGCCATTGATTTTGAGACCTTGGAGACCATTTCGCTTAAGGCCGAAATCAAGCAAGAGCTACGCCAATTTATGGATCAACTCTATGAAGAGTACGTTGGGATTCACCTAAAATCAAAGAAATTTATTGATTCCCTAGCAGACTGGGGACAATTACTAAAAGAGGAAGACAAATGAAAAAAATCGCAGTAGATGCTATGGGGGGCGATTACGCACCTCAAGCCATCGTTGAGGGGGTCAATCAAGCCCTAGCTGACTTTTCAGATATTGAGATTCAACTTTACGGAGATGAAGCTAAAATCAAACAATATCTAACAGCTACAGAGCGCGTTAGCATCATCCATACAGATGAGAAAATTGACTCAGACGATGAGCCGACAAAAGCTATCCGTAAGAAGAAAAATGCCAGCATGATATTGGCGGCTAAGGCAGTCAAAGAGGGAGAGGCAGATGCTGTTCTTTCCGCAGGAAACACAGGTGCCTTGTTGGCAGCAGGATTCTTCATCGTGGGTCGTATCAAGAATATCGACCGACCTGGACTTATGTCAACATTGCCAACTATAGATGGAAAAGGCTTTGATATGCTTGACCTTGGAGCCAATGCGGAAAATACAGCCCATCATCTGCACCAATACGCTGTTTTGGGTTCTTTCTATGCGAAAAATGTGCGTGGGATTTCGAAACCACGTGTTGGTTTGCTCAACAATGGAACAGAAAGCAGCAAGGGAGATCCGCTTCGTAAGGAAACATACGACTTGCTAGTAGCTGATGAAAGTTTGAACTTTGTCGGAAACGTGGAAGCGCGTGATCTGATGAATGGCGTTGCGGATGTTGTCGTAACAGATGGTTTCACGGGAAACGCTGTTCTCAAATCCATTGAAGGTACAGCTTTGGGAATCATGGGCTTACTTAAAAATGCTATTACGGGTGGTGGCCTTCGAGCGAAGCTAGGTGCTCTCCTTCTCAAGGATAGTCTTAAGGGGTTGAAGACACAGCTCAACTATTCAGATGTTGGAGGGGCAGTCTTGTTTGGTGTCAAGGCGCCAGTTGTAAAAACTCATGGCTCAAGTGATGCCAAGGCTGTGCACAGTACGATTCGTCAGATTCGTACCATGCTAGAAACAGACGTAGTTGCTCAGACTGCGCGTGAATTTTCAGGAGAATAAAAAAGATGACAGAAAAAGAAATTTTTGACCGTATTGTAACCATTATCCAAGAGCGACAGGGAGCAGACTTTGCCGTAACAGAGGCTTTGAGTTTGAAAGATGATCTAGATGCGGACTCAGTGGACTTGATGGAGTTTGTCTTGACACTAGAAGATGAATTTGGTATCGAAATCACTGATGAGGAAATCGATCAACTTCAAAGTGTAGCGGATGTAGTAGCGATTATTAAAAATAAAAAATAGCCAAAAGCAACATGCAAGTCATGTTGTTTTTTTGTTTGCGGAAAAAAGAGAAACTTTTAGTAGAAATTGCGAATAAAGATATGAGAAAGAAAAAGGAGGAACGTTTATGTATGTTACCGGTTTTTATCCATGGTTCATTAAGTGGTTTTTTAAATAAAAATGAATGAATTGTTCATTTTCGAATTGTTTTTCGAATAGATAGGTAAGAAGAAAAGGAAGGAGACTACGCGATGTATTTACCAATCTTATTGCCATGGTTTATCAAATGGTATTTAAAATAAATGAAATTTACCTGTTCATTTTAAATCACTTCTCGAATAGATAAGTGAGAAGAACAGGAAGGAAAAAGATTTCAGTAATTTACCCAATCTGGTTTTTAAAATGGTTTAAAGCCTAGAGACCATAAACTAAAAAAATAAAAATAAAGGAGAAAAAAGATGACAAACTTTGACAAAATGGAACAGAACTTTGTAGCTCTTACAGAAGAAGAGTTGATGGATGTGGATGGGGGATTGATTATTACAGCAGCTGGAATTATTTTAGCAGGAAAAGTAGCAGGTGCTGTGGTTACAATTGGAGGAGCTCTTTATGGAGCAGGATATGCTATTGGAAAAGCATTGCGACCTTAATATGACTAGAAAGGAGGCTTAGCAATGAAACAATTTCAAGAATTATCTTTTCAAGAACTTGAAGAGGTTCAAGGCGGTGTTATTACATTAACGATAGGTACGGTAGTGCTTGTAGGCTGGAAAGCAGTAGCAGCTTATGGAGCAGCGGCTACTGTAGCAGGAGGTACACTTGGATTGGGAGTCTATAATGGCTATAGAGGGCGTTAGATTATGAACAATCGGAACCTTAATCTCAATACACTCTTACCTAAGCTAGCCACTATAATTCCTTTGTTGGCAATCGGCCTGCATCTCGCGCTTCATCTGATTCGTACAGGTTCATTAGTATCCTTTGATTGGCAATGGACTGTAGTTGGTTTGCTTGCTTCGGGTTATTTTGGTATTTTTTGCAAAGATTTGGCAAAAGATAATCAAAACTATAAAAGATCAATCTGAATGAAAAGGATTTTGTGCATGTAAATGGCGGAGTTTCTCCGCATTTCTTATCAGGTAAATAGGAGTCTGCTATGAAAAAAATCTTATTAGGATTTGCTGAGGGGTATTTTGTCGTATCGATCATTCTTTATATCGCAACGTATATGATTATGAAAAATCCGATCAATACCCTGTTTTATCCAGAAACCTATCCGATTCTACTTGGTCTGTTTTATGTAGGATACAAGTACAAAACAAAAGAAAGTAAGATAGGAAATTGATGGACCATCAGATTGGAGTTTGGGATGAAAGTCGTTCAGTTACTACAAAAAGCTTGGCTAGAGTTTATTGTATTGTTTAGCTCAATGGCCTTATCTAATGATTAGAATTGTGGCTGATGTAAACAAAATAAATTTACCTACATGGTTTGAATGTTTTGATATACCTACGATTTCATTATTTTTGATGACCGTTATCTC
This sequence comes from Streptococcus oralis, assembly GCF_001579525.1. Lineage (GTDB taxonomy): Bacteria > Bacillota > Bacilli > Lactobacillales > Streptococcaceae > Streptococcus > Streptococcus oralis_M. The sequence goes on from NZ_KQ970790.1 coordinate 15,150, forward strand.
ACTTTATAGAAGTGAAGAGAATATCATTTCAGAATAGTTTATTTCTAGACATTCATTTTTTAACGGTTACTTTAAACAGGCAGAACTTTTGTTCTGCTTTTTTACATTTAAATGATAGTTTATGCTTTTGAAAGTGCGTTTTAGGTGCAAAAATGGTTTATTTAGGAATGTTTTCCTGTTTTTATCCTTATTTGGTTAAAATAATCTTACAAATTTATAAAGAGATTATTAGAAAAAGGAGAAGGATATGAAATTTGGGAAAAGGCACTATCGTCCCCAGGTGGATCAGATGGATTGTGGCGTGGCTTCCTTGGCCATGGTATTTGGCTACTATGGTAGTTATTACTCCTTGGCTTATCTACGAGAACTAGCTAAGACGACTATGGATGGGACGACTGCTTTGGGTCTTGTAAAAGTGGCAGAGGAAATTGGTTTTGAAACGCGGGCTATCAAGGCGGATATGACGCTCTTTGATCTGCCTGATTTGACCTTTCCTTTTGTAGCCCATGTGCTCAAGGAAGGGAAATTGCTCCACTACTATGTGGTGATAGGTCAGGATAAAAAGCACATTCATATCGCTGATCCGGATCCTGGTGTCAAGCTGACTAAGATTTCCCGTGAGCGATTTGCGCAAGAATGGACAGGAGTCAGTCTCTTTATGGCTCCGTCTCCAGACTATAAACCTCATAAGGAGAAAAAACAGGGGCTCCTATCCTTCTTGCCAATCTTACTCAAACAGCGTGGATTGATTGCTAATATCGTCCTAGCGACTTTGTTGGTGACTTTGATCAATATCGTGGGTTCCTATTATCTCCAGTCTATCATTGACAGTTACGTACCAGATCAGATGCGTTCGACCTTGGGCATTATCTCAATAGGACTAGTCATCGTCTATATTCTCCAGCAGATTTTGTTCTATGCGCAGGAATACCTCTTACTTGTTCTGGGGCAACGGTTGTCAATTGACGTGATTTTATCCTACATCAAGCATGTTTTTCACCTGCCAATGTCCTTTTTCGCGACACGCAGGACAGGAGAAATCGTGTCTCGTTTTACAGATGCCAACAGTATCATCGACGCGCTAGCTTCGACCATTCTGTCGATTTTCCTAGATGTGTCGACGATTTTGATTATCTCGCTTGTCTTGTTTTCACAAAATATGACACTCTTTTTCATTAGTCTACTTGCGCTTCCCATCTATACAGTGATTATCTTTGCCTTTATGAAGCCTTTTGAAAAGATGAATCGGGACACTATGGAAGCCAATGCGGTTCTGTCTTCTTCTATCATCGAGGACATCAACGGTATTGAGACCATTAAGTCTTTGACCAGTGAAAGTTCACGCTATCAAAAGATTGATAAGGAATTTGTAGCTTATCTGAAAAAATCCTTTACCTACAGTCGAGCAGAAAGCCAGCAAAAGGCTCTGAAAAAAGTTGCCCAGCTCCTGCTTAATGTTGCCGTTCTCTGGATGGGAGCAGTTCTGGTCATGGATGGCAAGATGAGTTTGGGCCAGCTGATTACCTATAATACTTTGCTTGTTTACTTTACCAATCCTTTGGAAAATATCATCAACCTGCAAACCAAACTTCAGACAGCGCAGGTTGCCAATAACCGTCTGAACGAGGTCTATCTGGTAGCTTCGGAGTTTGAGGAGAAGAAAACGGTCGAAGATTTGAGCATGATGAAGGGAGATATGATTTTTAAGCAGGTTCACTATAAGTATGGCTATGGTCGTGACGTCTTGTCGGACATCAATTTGACCATTCCTCAAGGCTCTAAGGTAGCTTTTGTGGGGATTTCAGGATCAGGTAAGACCACCTTGGCCAAGATGATGGTTAATTTCTACGACCCTAGTCAGGGAGAGATTAGTCTGGGTGGTGTCAATCTCAATCAGATTGATAAAAAGGCCCTGCGCCAGTATATTAACTATTTGCCTCAACAGCCCTATGTCTTTAACGGAACGATTTTGGAGAATCTTCTCCTTGGAGCTAAGGAGGGGACGACTCAAGAGGATATCTTACGGGCGGTCGAATTGGCAGAGATTCGGGAGGACATTGAGCGCATGCCACTGAATTACCAGACAGAATTAACTTCGGATGGAGCTGGAATTTCTGGTGGGCAACGGCAGAGAATTGCTCTGGCGCGTGCTCTTTTAACGGATGCGCCTGTTCTGATATTGGACGAGGCGACCAGCAGTCTGGATATCTTGACAGAGAAGCGGATCGTGGATAATCTCATGACACTAGACAAGACCCTTATTTTCATCGCCCACCGCTTGACAATTGCTGAGCGGACAGAGAAGGTTGTTGTCTTGGATCAGGGCAAGATTGTCGAAGAAGGCAACCATGCAGACTTGCTTGCACAGGATGGCTTTTACGCCCATTTGGTAAATAGCTAGAAAGAGGAGAGGATGAAACCAGAATTTTTAGAAAGTGCGGAGTTTTATAATCGTCGTTATCATAATTTTTCCAGTCGGGTGATTTTACCTATGTCACTTCTGTTCGTGTTTTTACTAGGATTTGCAGTTTTTGCAGAGAAGGAGATTAGTTTGTCTACCCGAGCGACTGTCGAACCTAGTCGGATCATTGCCAATATCCAGTCGACTAGCAATCAACGCATTGTGGGCAACTATCTGGAAGAAAACAAGTTGGTCAAGCAGGGGGAACTACTCGTTCAGTACCAGCAAGGGGCGGAGGCTGTCCAGGTCGAAGCATACGCCAGTCAATTGGAGATGCTAAAGGATCAAAAAAAGCAGTTGGGGTATTTGCAATCCAGTTTGAAAGAGGGGAGTGATCAATTTCCAGAGGCGGATAAGTTTGGTTACCAGGAGATGTTTCGAGATTATCTCAGCCAAGCGAATGGTCTAAGAAGTAATGTTTCTCAACAAAATGCCAGCATTTCTTCTCAAAATGCGGCAGCAAGTCAGAGTCAGGCTGAGATTGGCAATCTTATCAGTCAAACAGAGGATAAAATCCGAGACTACAAAACAGCTAAGTCAGCGATTGAAAAGGGAGATCAACTGGATAGTCAGAATCCAGCCTACTCTTTTTACCAGACCTATAAAAATCAAGGTGAAGAAGATCCGCAAGCTAAATCGCAAGTTATTGCGCAAGTGGATGCACAAATTGCCCAGCTAGAGTCTAGTCTAGCTACGTATCGTGTACAGTATGCGGGTTCTGGAGCTCAACAGGCCCACGCAACGGGACTGGATAGTCAACTGGAATCGCTCAAGTCTCAGCACTTAGTCAAAGTCGGTCAGGAATTAACTCTTTTGGATCAGAAAATTTTAGAAGCAGAGTCGGGTAAGAAAGTCCAGGGAGGTCTCCTAGATAAGGGGAAGATTACAGCAAGTGAGGATGGGGTACTTCACCTTAATCCTGAGACTAGTGAATCTACGATGGCTGCAGAAGGGACTCTGCTAGCCCAACTCTACCCAGCCTTGGAAAGAGAAGGCAAAACTAAACTCACGGCTTATCTCAGTTCAAAAGATGTTGCTAGAGTCAAGATTGGGGACTCTGTTCGTTATACTACAACTAATGATGCGAAGAATCAAATTTTCCTGAATTCCACGATTACAAGTATCGATGCGACAGCTACAAAGACTGAACAAGGAAATTTCTTTAAAATCGAGGCGGAGACTAATTTAACCTCAGAGCAGGCTGAAAAACTTCGTTATGGTTTAGAAGGCCGCCTGCAGATGATTACGGGAAAGAAAAGCTATCTCCGTTATTTTTGGGATCAATTTTTGAATAAAGGGTAATATTCGTGTTTTTCAGAGGATAAATGATTTTAAAACTGTAAGAAGAGCCTATCTTACAGTTTTTCTTTACGCTTGAAATGGGAAAATGTTACTTATTCGTAAAAAACCTTGAATTTTTCATGCTTTTGTGGTAGAATGTGCTCAAGTAAAACGAAAGGCGAACTTTAAAATGTCAAAACAACTGATCTATTCGGGAAAAGCCAAGGATATCTATACAACTGAGGATGAAAATCTCATTATTTCAACTTACAAGGACCAGGCAACTGCCTTCAACGGAGTCAAGAAGGAGCAGATTGCGGGCAAGGGAGTCTTGAATAATCAGATTTCATCTTTTATTTTTGAGAAATTAAATGCGGCTGGTGTAGCGACTCACTTTGTGGAGAAAATTTCGGACACGGAACAACTCAATAAAAAGGTTGAGATTATTCCTTTGGAAGTTGTGCTCCGCAACTACACGGCTGGTTCCTTTTCAAAACGTTTTGGCGTAGAAGAAGGTATCGCATTTGAGACTCCAATTGTCGAATTTTACTATAAAAATGATGATTTGGATGATCCCTTTATCAATGACGAGCATGTGAAATTCCTTAAAATTGCGGATGACCAGCAGATTGCTTACTTGAAGGAAGAAACCCGTCGTATCAATGAGCTCTTGAAAGCTTGGTTTACTGAGATTGGCCTTAAATTGATTGACTTTAAGCTAGAGTTTGGTTTTGACAAGGATGGTAAGATTATCTTGGCAGACGAGTTTTCACCAGATAACTGCCGTTTGTGGGATGCAGATGGCAACCACATGGATAAGGATGTTTTCCGTAGGGGATTGGGAGAACTAACTGATGTTTACGAGATTGTCTGGGAGAAATTGCAGGGTTTGAAATAATCTATTTGCAAGAGCTGAAATAAAGGAATAAGAATTGATGGATAAACGTATTTTTGTTGAAAAAAAGGCTGATTTTCAGGTCAAGTCAGAGAGTTTGGTAAGGGAGCTCCAGCACAACTTGGGACTTTCAACTTTGAAAAGTATTCGCATTGTGCAGGTTTATGATGTCTTTGATTTGGCAGAGGACTTGTTTGCGCCTGCGGAAAAACACATCTTCTCTGAGCAGGTGACGGATCATGTCTTGGACGAAGCGGCCGTGCAAGCGGATCTTGCCAACTATGCTTTCTTTGCCATTGAAAGCCTGCCTGGTCAATTTGACCAGCGTGCAGCTTCTTCACAGGAAGCCTTGCTTTTACTGGGAAGTTCAAGTGATGTAACAGTCAACACAGCCCAGCTTTACTTGGTCAACAAGGATATTGATGCGACTGAGTTGGAAGCAGTCAAGAACTACTTGCTCAACCCAGTTGATTCTCGTTTCAAGGACATCACGACAGGGATTGCCAAGCAGGAATTTTCAGAGTCGGACAAGACCATTCCTAAATTGACTTTCTTTGAAAGTTATACGGCAGAAGACTTTGCTCGCTACAAGGCCGAGCAAGGGATGGCAATGGAAGTGGATGATTTGCTCTTTATCCAAGACTATTTCAAGTCAATCGGGCGCGTGCCAACTGAGACTGAGCTCAAGGTGTTGGATACCTACTGGTCTGACCACTGCCGTCACACGACTTTTGAGACTGAGTTGAAACACATTGATTTCTCAGCTTCTAAATTCCAAAAGCAATTGCAAGCGACTTATGACAAGTATATTGCCATGCGTGATGAACTAGGTCGGTCTGAAAAGCCACAAACCTTGATGGATATGGCGACTATTTTTGGTCGTTATGAGCGTGCTAATGGGCGTTTGGACGACATGGAAGTGTCAGACGAAATCAATGCCTGCTCGGTTGAAATCGAAGTGGACGTTGATGGTGTCAAGGAACCTTGGCTGCTTATGTTCAAAAACGAAACCCACAACCACCCAACGGAAATTGAACCATTTGGTGGCGCGGCTACTTGTATCGGTGGGGCTATTCGTGACCCATTGTCAGGCCGTTCCTACGTTTACCAAGCTATGCGTATCTCAGGTGCTGGTGATATTACAGCTCCGATTTCAGAAACGCGCGCTGGGAAATTGCCACAACAAGTCATTTCGAAGACAGCGGCTCATGGTTATTCTTCGTATGGTAACCAAATTGGTCTGGCGACGACTTACGTTCGTGAGTACTTCCACCCAGGCTTTGTAGCTAAACGCATGGAGCTAGGTGCCGTTGTTGGTGCTGCTCCTAAGGAAAATGTAGTCCGTGAAAAACCGGAAGCCGGCGATGTGATTATCTTGCTCGGTGGTAAGACTGGACGTGATGGTGTTGGTGGTGCAACAGGGTCCTCTAAGGTTCAAACAGTTGAGTCTGTGGAAACTGCTGGTGCTGAGGTTCAAAAAGGGAATGCCATCGAAGAGCGCAAGATACAACGCCTTTTCCGTAATGGCGATGTCACTCGTCTCATTAAGAAATCCAACGACTTTGGAGCAGGTGGTGTCTGTGTGGCCATCGGTGAATTAGCAGACGGTCTTGAAATCGACCTTAACAAGGTTCCTCTGAAATACCAAGGCTTGAATGGTACAGAAATTGCTATCTCTGAATCTCAAGAACGGATGGCAGTTGTGGTGCGTCCTGAAGACGTAGATGCCTTCGTTGCAGAATGTAATAAAGAAAATATTGACGCTGTTGTCGTCGCAACAGTGACTGAAAAACCAAATCTTGTCATGCACTGGAATGGTGAAACGATTGTTGACTTGGAACGTCGTTTTCTTGATACCAACGGTGTGCGCGTAGTCGTTGATGCCAAGGTGGTAGACAAGGATGTCGCACTTCCAGAAGAACGCACAACCAATGCTGACACACTTGAAGCAGATACCCTTGCAGTTCTGTCTGACCTCAACCATGCAAGTCAAAAAGGCTTGCAGACCATCTTTGACTGCTCGGTCGGTCGTTCAACGGTCAATCACCCACTTGGTGGTCGCTACCAACTCACACCAACTGAGGCATCTGTGCAGAAATTGCCAGTTCAGCACGGTGTGACTCACACTGCGTCTGTCATGGCGCAAGGATTTAACCCTTATGTAGCAGAATGGTCTCCATACCACGGAGCTGCTTATGCGGTTATCGAAGCAACTGCTCGTTTAGTGACTACTGGTGCAAACTGGTCCAAGGCTCGCTTCTCTTACCAAGAGTATTTTGAGCGGATGGACAAACAAGCTGAGCGTTTTGGTCAGCCAGTAGCAGCTCTTCTAGGTTCTATCGAAGCACAAATCCAACTTGGTTTGCCATCTATCGGTGGTAAGGACTCTATGTCTGGTACTTTTGAAGAATTAACCGTACCACCAACCTTGGTTGCCTTTGGGGTGACGACGGCAGATAGCCGTAAGGTGCTTTCTCCTGAGTTCAAGACTGCTGGTGAAAACATCTACTACATCCCAGGTCAAGCCCTCTCTGCAGAGATTGATTTTGATTTGATTAAGTCTAACTTTGCTCACTTTGAAGCCATCCAAGCTGGACACAAAGTAACATCTGCATCAGCTGTTAAATACGGAGGTGTCCTTGAAAGCTTGGCACTTGCTACCTTTGGAAATCATATCGGTGCAGAGGTGACCTTGCCTGAACTTGAAACAGCCTTGACAGCTCAATTAGGCGGATTTGTCTTCACATCTCCTGAAGAAATCGCTGGAGTAGAGAAGATTGGACAAACGAAAGCAGACTTTACACTCGTTGTCAACGGTGTGAAGCTAGATGGACAGAAACTTGACAGTGCCTTCCAAGGAAAATTGGAAGAAGTTTACCCAACAGAATTTACCCAAGCTAAAGAATTGGCTGAAGTTCCAGCTATCGCTTCTGACGCAGTCGTCAAAACCAAGGAAACTATTGAAAAACCTGTAGTTTACATCCCAGTCTTCCCAGGAACCAACTCAGAATATGATTCAGCAAAGGCCTTCGAAAAAGAAGGTGCAGAGGTTAACTTGGTGCCATTTGTGACCTTGAATGAAGAAGCCATTGTCAAGTCAGTTGAAACCATGGTTGACAATATTATCAAGGCTAACATCCTCTTCTTTGCAGGTGGCTTCTCAGCTGCGGATGAGCCGGATGGATCAGCTAAATTTATCGTCAATATCCTGCTCAATGAAAAAGTTCGTGTAGCCATTGATGGCTTTATCGCTCGTGGAGGTTTGATCATTGGTATCTGTAATGGGTTCCAGGCCTTGGTCAAATCAGGTCTTCTTCCATACGGAAACTTTGAGGATGCTAATAGTACTAGTCCAACCCTTTTCTACAATGATGCCAACCAGCACGTGGCCAAGATGGTGGAAACTCGAATTGCCAATACCAACTCACCATGGTTGGCTGGAGTGCAAGTGGGCGATATCCATGCCATCCCAGTATCGCACGGTGAAGGGAAGTTTGTCGTGACGGCTGAGGAATTTGCAGAGCTCCGCGACAATGGTCAAATCTTTAGCCAATACGTTGACTTTGACGGCAAACCAAGTATGGATTCTAAGTACAATCCAAATGGTTCTGTAAATGCCATCGAAGGAATTACTAGCAAGAATGGTCAAATCATCGGTAAGATGGGACACTCAGAACGTTATGAAGACGGTCTCTTCCAAAACATCCCAGGAAATAAAGACCAGCACCTGTTTGCATCAGCTGTACGTTATTTCACAGGGAAATAAAAGGTATAAAAAATGACATACGAAGTAAAATCTCTTAATGAAGAATGTGGTGTTTTCGGTATCTGGGGACATCCAGATGCTGCTAAATTGACCTATTTTGGGCTCCACAGTCTTCAGCACCGTGGTCAGGAGGGGGCAGGAATCCTCTCCAATGATCAGGGGCAATTGAAGCGTCATCGTGATATGGGACTTTTATCAGAAGTGTTCAGAAATCCAGCTAATTTGGATAAACTGACTGGAGCGAGCGCGATTGGGCATGTTCGTTATGCGACTGCTGGCGAAGCTTCTGTAGATAATATCCAGCCCTTTCTCTTCCGCTTTCACGATATGCAGTTTGGACTTGCTCACAACGGAAACTTGACCAATGCCGAATCGCTCAAGAAAGAATTGGAACAAAGAGGAGCTATTTTCAGTTCAACTTCGGACTCGGAAATCTTGGCCCACCTCATTCGTCGGAGTCACAATCCGAACTTGATGGGCAAAATCAAAGAGGCGCTCAGTCTCGTCAAAGGTGGATTTGCTTATATCCTGCTGTTTGAGGACAAGTTGATTGCGGCGCTTGATCCTAATGGTTTCCGTCCACTTTCTATTGGGAAAATGGCAAACGGAGCGGTAGTCGTTTCGTCTGAAACCTGTGCTTTTGAAGTCATTGGTGCTGAGTGGATTCGTGATGTGAAACCAGGAGAGATTGTAATCGTAGATGACAATGGGATTCAGTATGATAGCTATATAAATGATACCCAGTTGGCGATTTGTTCTATGGAGTATATCTACTTTGCCCGCCCTGACTCTAACATTCATGGGGTCAATGTCCATACAGCTCGCAAACGCATGGGGGCTCAATTGGCGCGTGAATTTAAGCACGAAGCGGATATCGTAGTCGGTGTGCCAAATTCCTCGCTCAGCGCAGCCATGGGATTTGCAGAAGAATCTGGTCTGCCAAATGAAATGGGACTGATCAAAAACCAATACACGCAACGCACCTTTATCCAACCGACTCAAGAATTGCGAGAGCAAGGGGTGCGGATGAAACTGTCTGCTGTTTCGGGTGTTGTCAAAGGCAAACGTGTGGTGATGATTGATGATTCTATTGTTCGTGGGACAACCTCTCGCCGTATCGTTCAGCTTTTGAAAGAAGCAGGTGCGTCTGAGGTTCATGTTGCCATTGGAAGTCCTGCGCTAGCTTATCCATGCTTCTATGGGATTGATATCCAGACGCGTCAGGAGTTGATTGCTGCCAATCATACGGTTGAAGAAACTCGCCAAATCATTGGCGCAGATAGTCTGACCTATCTTTCGATTGATGGCTTGATTGAATCCATTGGGATTGAAACAGATGCACCGAATGGTGGTCTCTGTGTCGCTTATTTTGATGGGGACTACCCAACTCCTCTCTACGACTATGAGGAAGAATATCGTAGAAGCTTGGGGGATAAGACCAGTTTTTACAAATAAGACGGATAAAGACTCTCCATGAAAGGAAAGGAAGAGAAGATGACAAATAAAAATGCTTATGCGCAATCTGGTGTAGATGTTGAAGCAGGTTATGAAGTTGTTGAGCGGATCAAAAAGCACGTGGCTCGTACGGAGCGTGCAGGTGTCATGGGAGCTCTTGGTGGCTTTGGTGGCATGTTTGATCTTTCAAAAGCAGGTGTCAAAGAGCCTGTCTTGATCTCAGGGACTGACGGTGTCGGAACCAAGCTCATGCTGGCTATCAAGTACGACAAGCATGACACGATTGGGCAGGACTGTGTAGCCATGTGTGTCAATGATATCATCGCTGCAGGTGCGGAGCCCCTCTATTTCCTCGACTATGTGGCGACAGGGAAGAATGAACCAGCTAAACTAGAACAAGTGGTTGCTGGTGTGGCAGAAGGTTGTGTGCAGGCTGGTGCTGCCCTCATCGGTGGTGAAACGGCTGAAATGCCTGGTATGTACGGCGAAGATGACTACGACTTGGCTGGATTTGCGGTCGGTGTGGCTGAAAAATCTCAAATCATTGACGGTTCAAAGGTGGCAGAAGGTGATGTTCTTCTCGGACTTGCTTCAAGTGGGATTCACTCAAATGGTTACTCACTTGTTCGTCGTGTCTTTGCCGACTACACAGGCGAAGAAGTCTTGCCTGGGTTGGAAGGCAAAAAGCTGAAAGATGTCCTTTTGGAACCAACTCGTATCTACGTTAAAGCTGTTTTGCCACTCATCAAGGAAGGTTTGGTTCATGGGATTGCCCACATCACAGGTGGTGGCTTTATCGAAAATGTCCCTCGCATGTTTGCAGCTGACTTGGCTGCTGAGATTGAGGAAAGCAAGGTTCCAGTTCTTCCAATTTTCAAAGCCCTTGAAAAATACGGTCAGATCAAGCATGAAGAAATGTTTGAAATCTTCAATATGGGCGTAGGACTCATGTTGGCAGTTAGCCCTGAAAATGTAGATCGTGTCAAAGAATTGCTGGATGAACCAGTCTATGAAATTGGTCGCATCGTCACGAAAGAAAACGAAAGTGTCATCATCAAATGAAAAAAATAGCGGTTTTTGCCTCTGGTAATGGCTCAAACTTTCAGGTGATTGCTGAAGAGTTTCCAGTGGAGTTTGTCTTTTCAGACCATCGTGATGCCTATGTGCTCGAGCGTGCAGGAAAGCTCGGCGTCCTGTCCTATGTTTTTGAACTCAAGGAATTTGAGAACAAGGCGGACTACGAAGCAGCTCTTGTCGAAATTTTGGAAGAACACCAAATTGACTTGGTTTGTCTCGCAGGCTACATGAAAATCGTTGGGCCAACCTTACTGGCAGCTTATGAAGGTCGTATCATCAACATTCATCCAGCCTACCTGCCAGAATTTCCAGGAGCTCATGGGATTGAGGACGCTTGGAATGCTGGCGTAGACCTGTCTGGCGTGACCATTCACTGGGTGGATTCGGGTGTGGATACAGGCAAGGTCATCAAACAAGTCCGTGTGCCACGGCTATCTGATGATACCATCGAAAGCTTTGAAGCTCGCATTCATGAGACTGAGTACAAGTTGTATCCAGAGGTGCTGGATAGCTTGGGAGTGGAGAGAAGGTAAGAAGTAAATCAAGTTTTGATTGCGCAATCTTACTAGGAGAAAAAATGATTGAACTGAAATTAGTAGATGAGAGCAGTTTTCAGGCAGTGCTGGATTTGAAAATATCTGAAGCTGATGAACGAGCACGTTTCGTGGCTCCAAATGTACGCTCTTTAGCTGATGCATGGCTCTACCGGAAAAACGAAGATGTGTTTCCGATGGCAATCTATTGGGATAAGCAAGTGGTTGGCTTTCTCCTGCTGGAAATAGACAAGGATGAAGCGGAATACTTTATCTGGCGGATAATGATTGGTCAGCAGTACCAAGGAAGAGGTTATGGTCGAAAAGCCTTGGAAGTTCTAATCAAAGAGGCTCAGATGGATAGAGCTTGCAGTCATATTACCGCAGATTATGTGGTTGGAAATGAAAAAATGAAGTACCTGTTGACTAGTCTGGGTTTTCAGGAAACAGGATTTATAGAAGAAAATAACGAAGTCGCTATGCGCTTGGATCTAAAGAAAGAGGAATAGAATGACGAAAAAGGCCTTAATCAGCGTCTCAGACAAAGCGGGCATTGTTGAATTTGCCCAAGAGCTTAAAAAATTAGGTTGGGATATCATCTCGACGGGTGGAACCAAGGTTGCCCTTGACAATGCTGGGGTGGAGACCATTGCGATCGATGATGTGACGGGCTTCCCAGAGATGATGGATGGCCGTGTTAAGACCCTTCATCCAAATATCCACGGTGGGCTCCTCGCTCGTCGTGACTTGGATAGCCACCTTCAAGCAGCCAAGGACAATCAAATCGAGCTTATCGACCTTGTAGTGGTCAACCTTTATCCTTTCAAGGAAACCATTCTCAAACCAGACGTGACGTACGCTGATGCGGTGGAGAATATCGATATCGGTGGGCCATCTATGCTTCGTTCGGCAGCGAAGAACCATGCCAGCGTGACAGTTGTGGTAGATCCTGCGGACTATTCAGTGGTGCTTGACGAATTGTCGGCAAACGGCGAAACCTCTTATGAAACTCGCCAACGTTTAGCAGCCAAAGTATTTCGTCACACAGCAGCTTACGATGCCTTGATTGCAGAATACTTCACAGCTCAAGTGGGTGAAAGCAAACCTGAAAAACTCACTCTGACTTATGACCTTAAACAAGCTATGCGTTACGGTGAAAACCCTCAACAAGATGCAGACTTCTATCAAAAAGCCTTGCCAACGGATTACTCCATTGCATCAGCGAAACAGCTCAACGGTAAGGAATTGTCTTTCAACAATATTCGCGATGCAGACGCGGCTATCCGTATTATTCGCGATTTCAAAGAACGTCCAACCGTTGTGGCTCTCAAACACATGAACCCGTGCGGTATCGGTCAAGCTGATGACATTGAAACTGCTTGGGACTATGCTTATGAGTCTGACCCAGTGTCTATTTTTGGTGGAATTATCGTTCTCAACCGTGAGGTGGATGCTGCGACTGCTGAGAAGATGCACGGCGTTTTCCTCGAGATCATCATCGCACCAAGCTATACGGATGAAGCGCTAGCTATTTTGACCAATAAAAAGAAAAACTTGCGTATCCTTGCCTTGCCATTTGATGCCCAAGACGCTAGTGAAGTGGAAGCAGAATACACAGGTGTTGTCGGTGGACTCCTCGTTCAAAACCAAGACGTTGTCAAAGAGAGCCCAGCTGACTGGCAAGTGGTGACCAAACGCCAGCCAACCGAGACAGAAGCGACAGCTCTTGAGTTCGCTTGGAAGGCTATCAAGTATGTCAAATCAAACGGTATCATCATCACCAACGACCACATGACGCTGGGTGTCGGCCCAGGTCAAACTAACCGTGTGGCCTCTGTTCGTATCGCCATTGACCAAGCTAAAGACCGTCTTGACGGTGCTGTTCTTGCTTCAGATGCCTTTTTCCCATTTGCGGATAATGTGGAAGAAATCGCAAAAGCAGGTATCAAGGCCATCATCCAGCCAGGTGGATCCGTCCGTGACCAAGAGTCTATCGAAGCCGCTGACAAATATGGCTTGACTATGGTCTTCACAGGAGTGAGACATTTTAGACATTAAAAAACAAAAGGGAGGAAAACAGTTTCTTTCCTTTTTTGCGTAAAAACGCGGAGCAAAACAAGATTAAAACGAACGTTTATGTTATAATATTAGTAAATAATTCGCAAAAGAGGTTGAGAAATGAAACTGCTTGTTGTCGGTTCGGGTGGTCGTGAACATGCCATTGCTAAGAAGTTGCTTGAGTCAAAAGACGTTGAAAAAGTCTTTGTAGCTCCTGGGAATGACGGGATGACTCTGGATGGTCTGGAATTGGTAAATATCTCTATTTCCGAACATTCTAAATTGATTGAGTTTGCAAAAGCCAACGATATTGCTTGGTCCTTTATCGGTCCAGATGATGCCCTTGCTGCTGGGATTGTTGATGAGTTCAATGCAGCTGGTCTCAAAGCCTTTGGTCCGACAAGGTCTGCAGCGGAGCTGGAGTGGTCCAAGGATTTTGCCAAGGAAATCATGGTCAAATACGGCGTTCCGACAGCAGCCTATGGCACATTTTCAGATTTCGAGGAGGCCAAGGCCTATATCGAGGAGAAAGGTGCTCCTATCGTAGTCAAGGCGGATGGCTTAGCGCTTGGAAAAGGTGTCGTCGTTGCTGAGACGGTTGAGCAAGCGGTCGAAGCCGCTCACGAGATGCTTTTGGACAATAAATTCGGTGACTCAGGTGCGCGTGTAGTTATCGAGGAATTCCTCGACGGAGAAGAGTTCTCTCTCTTTGCCTTTGTCAATGGCGATAAGTTCTACATCATGCCAACAGCTCAGGACCACAAACGTGCCTATGATGGCGACAAGGGGCCTAACACTGGTGGGATGGGTGCCTATGCGCCAGTTCCACACTTGCCACAGAGCGTGGTTGACACAGCCGTTGACACCATTGTCAAACCAGTTCTTGAAGGCATGATCAAAGAAGGTCGTCCTTATCTTGGTGTCCTTTACGCTGGTCTTATCTTGACAGCTGATGGACCCAAAGTTATCGAGTTTAACGCTCGCTTCGGAGATCCTGAAACGCAAATTATCCTGCCTCGTTTAACATCCGACTTTGCACAAAATATCACGGACATTTTGGATGGCAAAGAGCCTAACATCACTTGGACGGACAAGGGTGTGACACTGGGTGTGGTTGTAGCTTCAAATGGCTACCCGCTTGACTATGAAAAAGGTGTTGAATTGCCAGCTAAGACAGAGGGTGATATCTTTACCTACTATGCAGGGGCTAAGTTTTCGGAAAATAGCAGAGCATTGCTATCAAACGGTGGACGTGTCTATATGCTGGTCACAACAGCAGACACCGTCAAAGAAGCTCAAGAAACCATCTACCAAGAACTCTCCCAACAAAAAACAGAAGGCCTCTTTTACCGAACAGATATTGGAAGTAAGGCAATTAAGTAAAGATATAAGAATAATGTGACGAAGTCGCCAAACCCGATAATGGTCGTTTAATTTGCGAGCATTAGCGAGCTGATATAGAGCAATCACCGCCGTTGTGAAAGAACGATTGGATGATAATCCAATCGTTCAGGGAAATTGGAAGACCTTGGGCTTCCAATTTAGGCATGAGACACCACCTTTGGTGGCTGCTGCCGTCCCACACAACTTAAGGTGATTGAAAACAGAAAGGAAAGCAAAGGATACTAACTATGAAACCAGTAATTTCCATTATCATGGGCTCCAAATCCGACTGGGCAACCATGCAAAAAACAGCAGAAGTCCTTGACCGCTTCGGTGTAGCCTACGAAAAGAAAGTTGTTTCCGCACACCGTACACCAGACCTCATGTTCAAACATGCCGAAGAAGCACGTAGTCGTGGTATTAAGGTTATCATCGCAGGTGCGGGTGGCGCTGCTCACTTGCCAGGTATGGTAGCTGCCAAAACAACCCTTCCTGTCATTGGTGTACCAGTCAAATCACGTGCTCTTAGTGGCGTGGACTCGCTCTACTCTATCGTTCAGATGCCGGGCGGTGTACCTGTTGCGACCATGGCTATTGGTGAAGCAGGTGCGACCAATGCGGCCCTCTTTGCCCTCCGTCTCCTTTCAGTAGAGGATCAGGCTATTGCGACAGCATTGGCAGATTTCGCAGAAGAACAAGGAAAAATCGCAGAGGAGTCGACGAATGAGCTCATCTAAAACAATCGGAATTATCGGTGGTGGTCAGCTGGGTCAGATGATGGCCATTTCTGCTATCTACATGGGTCACAAGGTTATCGCGCTGGATCCTGCGGCGGATTGCCCAGCCTCTCGTGTGGCGGAAATCATCGTGGCGCCTTATAATGATGTGGACGCCCTCCGTCAGTTGGCGGAGCGTTGCGATGTCCTGACCTATGAGTTTGAGAATGTCGATGCTGACGGTTTGGATGCCGTTATCAAAGACGGTCAACTCCCTCAAGGGACAGATCTGCTCCGCATTTCCCAAAATCGCATTTTTGAAAAGGATTTTCTCTCAAACAAGGCACAAGTAACGGTGGCACCTTACAAGGTTGTGACCTCAAGCCAAGATTTGGCAGATATCGACTTGTCGAAAAACTATGTCCTCAAGACTGCGACTGGTGGCTACGATGGTCATGGACAAAAGGTCGTTCGTTCAGAAGTAGATTTGGAAGAAGCCTATGCGCTAGCTGACTCAGCAGACTGCGTTTTGGAAGAATTTGTCAACTTTGACTTTGAAATTTCTGTCATCGTATCAGGAAATGGCAAGGACGTGACAGTTTTTCCAGTTCAGGAAAATATCCACCGTAACAACATCCTCTCTAAGACCATCGTACCAGCCCGCATTTCAGAAAGTCTAGCAGAAAAGGCTAAATCCATGGCAGTGCGAATCGCAGAACAGCTCAATTTGTCTGGAACCCTTTGCGTGGAAATGTTTGCGACAGCTGACGACATCATTGTCAACGAGATTGCTCCACGTCCACACAATTCAGGTCACTACTCAATCGAAGCCTGCGACTTTTCGCAATTCGACACGCATATCTTGGGCGTTCTCGGAGCATCATTGCCAGCTATCCACCTGCATGCGCCAGCCGTCATGATCAACGTACTCGGCCAACATGTCGAGGCCGCTGAAAAATATGTCACAGAAAATCCAAGCGCCCACCTCCACATGTATGGTAAAATAGAAGCGAAGCACAACCGCAAGATGGGACACGTAACTTTGTTTAGTGATGCGCCGGATAGTGTGGATGAGTTTTAGACAGGAGGAAAGTTTGAAAATTGTAGAACAATTAGTACAGAAATTTAAATTATTACCTAAAAAAATAAAACAATTTTTTAAAAGTAGAACAATTGACGCTGAACACCTCATTGGTATTTGCTATTTGATGTTATATATGCTTCCTTTTCTTGTAAATGGAATGATATTTATAGTATTGGGGGCAATTTTAAAAAAAATACCATTTTTAAGCTTTTTAACCCCTATCATTATTTGCTTTATAAACGGTATTTTTCTATTTTACTTCAGTAAAAGAATTATCGCATATATTAAACAAAAGAGGTTTTTACTCAGTTTAATATTACTTTATATTGTATTGTCATTTTTTACAGCATTTATTTTTTGGATAGGAACAATATTTTTAAATATTACCGCTATGCTTTTCATGAAAATTCCTAATAGTCTGAGTGAAAATGAGCTATATGCTTTAATTGTTAAGTATAGTCATGGTTACAAAACTATGATAGATAATTTTGAAGGTTATTCAAGAGGAGCTATTCCATTTATTCAAATTTTAGGGTTCTCATATTTTCTAAATTTATTTATTCCGCTAAGATATCAGAGCGTTGACATACCAGTATATAAATAAATTTTCCGCATTTTAATAAAAGTAATTTATCTGATATTACCAATAATATTCTTTTTTATTTTTTCAAAAGTAGATAAAGATTCATACACAATCGTTGCACCTATAGGATTACTGATTATTTGGTTTTCTAAACCTGAAAATATAATTAGTATATTAAACAATAGTATCATTATTAGTGATGAAGATGTCAAACCGGAAGTAATCAACAGGATTAAAATTTTAAAATTATTTTTAACATTAATTGAGATATCATGGGGGATTAGCGTTTATTTTTTTGCTAATTATAGTGCAGTTGAAAGATTATTTATTACTTTAGGTATACTTTTTATTGGTCTTGTTTTACTAATTATTTGGCAAAAGTATATAAAAGCTCATCAAACTCAATGGATAGAAAATACATTGAAGAAAGAATCGGCTCAGAAAATTCTTGATAACATTCAAACAGACAAAACAAAAGGAGAACACAAACAATGATCAACCGTTACTCTCGCCCTGAGATGGCGAACATTTGGAGTGAAGAAAATAAATACCGTGCTTGGCTTGAGGTAGAAATCTTGGCTGACGAGGCATGGGCTGAGTTGGGGGAAATCCCTAAGGAAGATGTGGCTCTGATTCGCGAGAAGGCGGACTTTGACATCAACCGTATTTTGGAGATTGAGCAAGAGACGCGTCACGATGTGGTTGCCTTTACACGTGCGGTTTCTGAAACGCTTGGCGAAGAGCGCAAGTGGGTTCACTATGGTTTGACTTCTACCGACGTGGTGGATACTGCCTACGGTTACCTTTACAAGCAGGCCAACGACATCATCCGTCGTGATCTTGAAAACTTCACAAACATCATCGCTGATAAGGCCAAGGAGCACAAGTTCACCATCATGATGGGGCGTACCCACGGTGTGCACGCTGAGCCTACAACCTTTGGTCTGAAATTGGCAACTTGGTACAGTGAAATGAAACGTAACATCGAGCGTTTCGAGAATGCGGCTGCTGGTGTGGAAGCTGGTAAAATCTCTGGTGCGGTTGGGAACTTTGCCAACATTCCACCATTTGTAGAGCAATATGTCTGCGACAAATTGGGTATCCGTGCTCAAGAAATTTCTACACAAGTCCTTCCTCGTGACCTTCACGCTGAGTACTTTGCAGTTCTTGCTAGCATCGCGACTTCCATCGAGCGTATGGCAACGGAAATCCGTGGTCTGCAAAAATCTGAGCAACGTGAAGTGGAAGAGTTCTTTGCCAAGGGGCAAAAGGGATCTTCAGCAATGCCTCACAAACGCAACCCTATCGGTTCTGAAAACATGACAGGTCTGGCGCGTGTTATCCGTGGCCACATGGTGACAGCTTATGAAAATGTTGCTCTCTGGCACGAACGTGATATTTCCCACTCATCAGCTGAGCGAATCATCACACCGGACACGACCATTTTGATTGACTACATGCTTAACCGTTTCGGAAATATCGTCAAGAACTTGACGGTCTTCCCAGAAAATATGATCCGCAACATGAACTCAACTTTCGGTCTTATCTTTAGCCAACGTGCTATGTTGACCTTGATTGAGAAGGGTATGACCCGTGAGCAAGCCTATGACTTGGTGCAACCAAAAACAGCTTATTCTTGGGATAACCAAGTAGACTTCAAACCGCTTCTCGAAGCAGATCCAGAAGTGACATCGCGCCTTACACAAGAGGAAATCGACGAAATCTTCAACCCTGCATACTACACCAAACGTGTGGATGATATCTTTGAACGTATCGGACTTGGTGATTAATCTTAACAATAAAAAGCGAGATTCAATCTCGCTTTTTTGTATGCTTGTCGAAGGGGTTTAATCTTCTTTTCTCTTAGTGAGTCCGTAGGCTGCTAGTGTGGCCATGAGTCCTGCTACGACCAAGCCTGCAGATTCTTGACTTCCTGTTGCAGGGAGTTGTTTTTCATCTGCTTTGGCAGTAGTTGGTGCAGTTTGCTCAGCTTTCTCAACGGCAGTGCCGACTTCAACAACTTGAGTGACCGTTTCCTGAGATACTGCACTATTGACAAGAGTTCTTTCCTCCTTGCCGTCAGCAGTAGTGCTGACAGAGTAGAGAATCGTACGACGACCATTTACACCAGTAACGACGATTTGCGTTTGTCCGAGTGGTAATTTCGGATTTTCACGTGTCACGGTAGTGAATGGAATTTCTTCCTCTTGGATGTCCAGTCTTGGTTTTGCCTCTGCGGCTGGAGCAAGACCGTGTTCATCCCCTTTGTGCGTAATAGGGGCACCGATTTCAACCACTTGGGTCACAGGTTCTTTGGTTACTTGGCTATCTAGAACCGTTTCTGTTTGTTTCCCATTTTCAGTAAGAACAGAGATGTAATGAGTGCGTTCGCCCTCTACACCAGGTGTGATGATCTTTTCCTGACCAGCTGGGAGGTTAGGATTTTCCTTCTTGATAACTTCAAATGGAATCTTTTCTGCTCTTGTGATGAGTTCCGGTTTGGTTTCGACATTGGCAGCTAGTTCGTTTTCATCGAGGCTTCCTGAGTGGGTTGCAGCTGGTTTGAGACCAAGACGTGCAGCTTTGAGTTGCGCAACGAGTGTATCGAGGTCAGCCTGCTTACCACGACTGATGTTCCAGTCGATGTTTTCACGAGCAGTCTCGAGTGCTTTTACACTGTCTGTGCTGTATCCGGTCAAGTTTTGTGGAATCGCCGCAAGTTCTTCACGAAGAGCTGAGTAGTCGGCTTTGAAGTAATCCTTGTTGTGGTCTGCAAAGGCAGTCATAATGGTAAAGAGTTTGTCTTCTTCGTATATAGTTTCTGGTTTGTCAGCCCAGAGTGCTAACATGCTACCGATAGTTGGCAACTGAACATCAGGATATTTGGTTGATGGTAGTTGATTAAACGGTGTTTCAGCTACTTTTTTAAGAGCATTTTCATAGAATCCGCCACCTGTCTCAGGAGTTTGACCAAGAACATAGTACCAGTCACCATTGGTATTGAGGAATTTGTAACCTTTGCTTGCTAGATACTGTGGAGAAGCGAGATTGTAGCCCCACCAGCCCTTAGACCAGTAAGAGATGATAACGTCCTTGTCAAACTCGACATCATCCTTGTCTTCATAGTAGAAACCATCGTTGAAGGCCATTGGTTGAAGACCGCGCTCTTTTGCCATAGCCGCAAGAGAGTTTGCGTATTCGGCAAACTTGCCATAGAGTCCATACCATTTGAGGTAGTACCAACCTTGGGCGTTGGTAGCGTCATTAGCGTATTCGTCTGTACCGTAGTTAAAGATCTTAGTCTTGCCTGCAAAGAAGTCCATGTACTTGCCGATGAGGGCTTTGACAAAGTTCATCGCCTCTTCGTTTTCGAGGTCCATGGTTGTTTTAGAAACCTTGTCAAAGTTGGCTTGAGGATTCTTGATTCCAAGTTTTTCCATAGCGACGAGCATGGCATCCATGTGACCTGGGCTGTTGATCGCTGGGATGAGTCCGAGGCCTTTTGATTTTGCGTACTCGATCAATTCAGTGATTTCAGCTTGACTAAGAGTGGTTCCGTTTGGATCATCGTAGTAAGCTTTTGTTCCTTCAATGATGGCCTTTTTGACATCGTCACTTGCATAAGTTTTGCCGTTAGCAGTGATAGTCATGTCATCAAGAAGGAAGCGAAGTCCATCATTTCCTAGGAGAAGATGCACATCAGAGTAGCCGAGCTCGCTCGCCTTGTCTACGATGCGCTTGAGTTGATCGAGTGAGAAGTATTTCCGTCCAGCATCGATAGAGATTACTTTATTTTTGCTGAGTTTTTCAAGGTTGAGTTGCTTCGCTTCTTCTGGAGTGAGTCCAAGAGCAGCTCTTGCTGTTTTGAGATTGGCAACGGCTTGGTCGATGATCTTTTGGTCTGCACGAGTCAAGTTACGGTCGAGATCTTTGAGAGCTTCTTCAGCGCGTTTTAGCTCAGCGACCTTGTCCGCATCGTAAGGAGTGAGGTCCTGTGGAATGGTCTTGAGAGCTTCTGCGATAGCAGAGTAGTCTGCCTTGAAGTAGTCGCCATTCTTGTCTGCAAATGCCTTCATGAGTTTAAAGAGCAATTCAGGCTTGTAGGTTGCAGATGGCATATCTGCCCAAGCCGCGAGCATGCCCCCTATGATAGGAATGGAGTTGTTTTCTGACTTGACAACATCATCAATAGCAGCTCGCTCGATACCTCCTAGACCTTGGTCAAGGTTATACCAGCCCTGACCGTCGCCATCACGTCCGAGGACATAGTACCAGTCGTCGCGCGTGTTGAGGATTTGGTGTCCCTTGTCTGCCAGTAGCTTGGAAGAAGCGACGTCGTAGCCACCCCAGCCACCAGTCCACATGGATACGATAATGTCAGGGTCAAAGGTACCGAAATCGGTCTTGCTACTATAGTAGATACCATCGTTAAAGGCCATTGGCTTGAGACCGTGAGATTTAACGATTCGAGCAAGATCGTTTGCGTAGGCGATAAATTTGTCATAACCCTTATCTGGGAAGCCATCTTCGGGATACCACTTGTAGGCTTGAAGAACGCTCCATCCTTTGGCATCTGTAGCATCATTGGCGTACTCGTCTAGTCCGATATTGAAAATATCAGTTTTTCCAGCAAAGTATGCTGCATACTTGTCGATCAGAGCTTTAGTAAACTCAACAGCCTCTTTGTTATCCAGGTCAACGGTACGAGCAGATTCCTTACCAAAGTAGTTGAAGTTCGGTTTTTGGATACCTAGTTCTTTCATGGCATGCAAAATGGCATCCATGTGCCCAGGGCTATTAACGGTTGGGATTAGTCCGATACCTTTATCTTTGGCATAGTTAATCAAGTCCGTCATCTGGCTCTCTGCCAAGTGGTTGCCGTTTGGATCCTTGTAGTAGGCATCTGTTCCATTTTCGAGCGCACGTTTGACATCATCACTTGCATAGGTTTTGCCATTGGCTTTGATGGTCATATCGTCCAGCATAAAACGCATGCCATCATTTCCAACTAGTAAATGAAGATCAGTATAACCATAGTGTTTAGCTTTGTCGATGATTTCTTTGAGTTGATCTGGAGAAAAGTACTTGCGTCCAGCATCAATTGAGATCATTTTTCTTTTAGCCAGTTTTTCATTTACCTGAGCTGCTCGTTCAGTTTTAGGAGTGGTTACTGCAGGTGTGGCTGCTTCATTTTTCTTTTCTGAAGAAGAGTTTTCTGCAGGAACTTCAGTTGGAGCAGGACTTTCTTTCTCAGTAGTCGGAGTAGGACTAGCATTTTCTGTCACAGCTGGTGCAGTTGTTTCTTCCGTTTTTGGAGCAACTGTATGAGGAGCCTCCGTGTCTTCTTTGACATCTTCTTTTATAGGCTCTTCAGCCTTTTCTTCCAGTTTTTCTGGGGCCTTGGACTCTCCAACCTCATCGGGAGTTTGAGGACTCTCCTGGACAGTTTGAACGGTTTCTTCAGCTGTTGGAGCCGGAGTAATCCCGTCGGCAGCTACGACTTGTGCGCTAAAAGCAAATCCTATAAGTACAGAAGCTGCTCCAATTGCGTATTTACGAATGGAGAAGCGCTGTTTCTTTTCTAGTTTCATGACAAAACCTCCTTGTTGTTATCGTATATGATAGCGTTTACATAAAACCAATTTTATTTTATTATCTAGGGGGTAAAATGTCAAGTGGGTTTATATAAGAACTATAATAAATGGAGGAAAACATAAGATTTAGGAGAAAATTGCCAATAAAAGATAAAGATAGAAGGAAAAATGAAGCAAGTATTTAACTTGTTTTTAGTAAAAACGCTACTAATTAAATAAGAACCTTTCATGTCATTTTCATAGTTTCTTTCTCGTGCTATAATAAATACAGAAAAAGCCTGAGCTGGGCTCAGGCTTTTTCTTAATGACCTCGGTTACATGAGATGAATTTGATTTTGTAGTAGTCTGCTCGCTTATAAGTTTCACTATAGGCAAGGACTTGGCCAGTGGCCTCAAGTTTTGTAGTCTTGGTTTGGAAGACAGTTGGGAATTGTGTATCGATTCCAAGTACAGAAGCAGCATGCTCTGGTGTTGGAAAGGCAATCTCATTGATTTCCTCAAAATGCTCATCACTCATGTGAATGCGGTAATCCAATTTGAAACGTTTATAGATAGAACTATAATAATCAAGATTTGGATAGTTGGCATTGATATATTGTTCAGGAACATAAGATGTGTGGTAGATGTATGTAACGTCATTTGTTTGACGAATACGTTCAATCTTATAGTAGAATTGATCTCCACGTAGGCCGAGTTTCTCTAAATATTCAAGCTTGTTTCCGCGCTCGATAGAAAGGACAGTAACTTTATCGTCTTTTGTTTCAAAGATTTCAACATCTGAAAACTCAACGAGTTTGTGCTTACGTGCACGTGAAACGAAAGTTCCTTTACCTTGTTGACGGACAATATAGCCGTCTTTTGCAAGGTCATTCAAAGCACGAACAACGGTGATCGAACTAACATCGTACATCGCAATCAATTCTGCTTCTGTATAAAATTTATCTCCACTCGCAAATTGACCTGAGATGATTTTGTTTTTTAATTCATCTTTAATATATTGGTATTTTGGAATAGCCATAATTTCACCTCGATTCTCTTTCTCCAACCTTGATTTTACCATAAATACTGAGAAAATAGTAGTATTTAGGTAAAAAATTAAAATAATCGACTAAAGATGTTATGTTACATGTAAAAAATTTCATTTTCTAGCCTTGTGAATTATCATACATAAAAAAACGACTTTCATGCGATTTTTTGATAATTTCGGTAAACGGTAAGTAAAAAATAGAAAAATTTTAAAGAATTTTCTAAAACCTATTGACAAATGCAAAAGATTTGATTATATTTAATATTATAATAAATGAAAGCGCAAACTTAAATAGTCAGAGGTAGTAACATGACAAGATTTAAAATTGAGGACGATTTCTATTTAGATGGAAAACCGTTCAAGATTTTGTCCGGCGCCATTCATTATTTTAGAATTCCAGCGGAGGATTGGTATCATTCGCTCTACAACTTAAAAGCGCTTGGCTTTAATACAGTCGAGACTTACGTAGCATGGAATTTACACGAACCTGTTGAAGGGGAGTTTAATTTTGAAGGTGCTATGGATTTGGAGAGATTCCTCCAAATCGCACAGGATTTGGGTCTATACGCCATTGTGCGTCCGTCTCCATTTATCTGTGCTGAGTGGGAGTTCGGCGGTTTACCAGCTTGGCTCTTAACTAAGAACATGCGAATCCGTTCATCCGATCCGGCTTATGTTGAGGCAGTTGCTCGCTATTATGACCAATTATTACCAAGGCTTGTGCCTCGCTTGTTGGAAAATGGCGGAAACATTCTCATGATGCAAGTCGAAAATGAATATGGATCTTATGGAGAAGATAAGTCTTATCTGAGAGCGATTCGAAAATTGATGGAAGAACGAGGGATTGATTGCCCACTCTTTACTTCAGACGGTCCTTGGAGGGCTACTTTGAAAGCTGGAACCTTGATTGAAGATGACCTCTTTGTGACAGGAAACTTCGGCTCTAAGGCTCCTTACAACTTTTCACAGATGCAAGAATTCTTTGATGAGTATGGCAAAAAATGGCCCCTCATGTGTATGGAATTCTGGGATGGCTGGTTCAACCGTTGGAAAGAACCAATCATCACGCGTGATCCAAAAGAGTTGGCAGAAGCTGTTCGAGAGGTGTTAGAGCAAGGCTCCATCAACCTTTATATGTTCCATGGCGGAACAAACTTTGGTTTCATGAATGGTTGCTCGGCTCGAGGAACTCTAGATTTGCCACAAGTTACATCTTACGATTATGATGCCCTTCTCGATGAAGAAGGAAATCCAACTGCTAAATACCTAGCAGTCAAGAAGATGATGGCAACACACTTCCCAGAGTATCCACAGTTGGAACCACTTTACAAGGAAAGCATGGAAATGGAATCCATTCCACTAGTCGAAAAAGTTTCCTTGTTTGAAACCCTGGATAGCTTGGCAAGTCCAACTGAAAGCCTCTATCCAAAAGCGATGGAAGAACTTGGTCAAAGTTATGGCTACCTTCTTTATCGTACCGAAGCAAGTTGGGATGCAGAAGAGGAACGTCTCCGTATCATCGATGGACGTGACCGAGCTCAACTCTATGTAGATGGTCAATGGATTGCCACTCAATACCAGACAGAAATTGGTGAAGATATCTACTGTCAGGGAAATCGAGAAGGTTTTTCAGAGATTGACATCTTGGTCGAAAATATGGGGCGTGTCAACTATGGGCATAAGTTCTTGGCGGATACGCAACGTAAAGGAATTCGTACAGGTGTCTGCAAGGATCTACACTTCATGTTAAATTGGAAACAATATCCACTTCCATTGGATAATCCTGAGAAAATTGATTTTTCAAAAGGATGGACAGAAGGACAACCGGCCTTTTACGCTTTCGACTTCACCGTTGAAGAGCCTAAGGATACCTACTTAGATTTATCTGAGTTTGGTAAGGGAGTTGCCTTTGTCAACGGGCGTCACCTAGGACGTTTCTGGAATGTCGGCCCGACCCTCTCACTTTATATCCCTCATAGCTATCTCAAGCAAGGTGATAACCGCATCATCATCTTTGAAACTGAAGGTGAATATAAAGAAGAGATTCATTTAACTCGTAAACCTACACTAAAACACATAAAGGGGGAAAACTTATGACAATTGTAGGATGCCGTATCGATGGACGTTTGATCCACGGTCAAGTAGCCAATCTTTGGGCAGGGAAACTAAACGTTTCGCGCATTATGGTTGTAGACGATGAAGTCGTTAACAACGATATTGAAAAGAGTGGCTTGAAACTTGCTACACCACCAGGTGTGAAACTTAGTATCTTGCCAATTGAGAAAGCGGCAGCGAATATCCTTGCTGGTAAATACGATAGCCAACGTCTCTTTATCGTTGCACGTAAACCAGACCGTTTCCTTGGTTTGGTTGAAGCAGGCGTTCCGCTTGAAACACTCAATGTCGGCAATATGTCTCAAACACCAGAAACTCGTGCTATCACACGTTCTATCAACGTGGTAGATAAGGATGTGGAAGACTTCCACAAACTGGCAGAAAAAGGTGTTAAACTCACAGCTCAAATGGTTCCAAACGATCCAATATCAGACTTTTTGAGTTTATTAAAATAGGAAAAATTTTTTAGGAGGTCATTGTTATGATACAATGGTGGCAAATTTTACTTCTCACTTTGTACTCAGCTTATCAAATCTGTGATGAGTTGACAATTGTTTCATCTGCAGGTTCCCCTGTATTTGCTGGTTTTATTACTGGTTTGGTCATGGGAGATTTGACAACTGGTTTGTATGTCGGTGGTAGCTTGCAACTCTTGGTTCTCGGAGTTGGTACCTTTGGTGGTGCTTCTCGTATTGATGCTACATCTGGTGCAGTTCTTGCAACTGCCTTCTCAGTAGCTCAAGGGATTGACGCTGAACTTGCTGTTACAACAATCGCTGTACCAGTAGCAGCACTCTTGACTTACTTCGACGTTCTTGGACGTATGACAACTACTTTCTTTGCGCATCGTGTGGATGCTGCGATTGAGCGCTTTGACTACAAAGCAATTGAACGTAACTATCTACTTGGTGCAGTTCCTTGGGCTCTTTCTCGTGCTCTTCCAGTCCTCTTCGCTCTTGCTTTTGGTGGTGCTTTTGTACAATCGGTAGTAGACCTCGTTAAAGAATACCAATGGATTGCAGATGGTTTGACACTTGCAGGACGTATGCTTCCAGGTCTTGGATTTGCAATCTTACTTCGTTACCTTCCAGTTAAACGTAACCTTCACTACCTTGCA
This sequence comes from Streptococcus oralis, assembly GCF_001579525.1. Lineage (GTDB taxonomy): Bacteria > Bacillota > Bacilli > Lactobacillales > Streptococcaceae > Streptococcus > Streptococcus oralis_M. Next base: position 42,295 of record NZ_KQ970790.1, read on the forward strand.
ATGGGATTCGGTTTGACAGCGATGTTGACTGTTCTTTACTCAAATATAACAGGTCTTGGTGGCGCTGTTGCGGGTATCCTTGGTACTCTTCCTGATGATGTTGCTCAAAAGATTGGCTTTGTTAACAACTTCAAAGGATTGTCTATGATTGGTATCTCTATTATTGGTATCTTCCTAGCAGTGCTTCACTTTAAGAACAGTCAAAAAGTGGCTGTAGTAGCACCTTCTACAGAGTCAGAAAGTGGGGAAATTGAAGATGACGAATTCTAATTACAAACTTACAAAAGAAGATTTTAATCAAATCAACAAACGGAGCTTGTTTACTTTCCAATTGGGTTGGAACTACGAACGGATGCAAGCCTCTGGTTACCTTTATATGCTCTTGCCTCAATTGCGTAAGATGTATGGAGACGGTACTCCTGAGTTGAAAGAAATGATGAAAGTTCATACTCAATTCTTCAACACTTCTAACTTCTTCCATACTATTATTGTTGGTTTTGACCTTGCTCTAGAAGAAAAAGATGGGGTTGAGTCAAAAGATGCCGTTAACGGTATCAAGACTGGTTTGATGGGGCCATTTGCTCCTCTTGGAGATACTATCTTTGGTTCACTTGTACCAGCTATCATGGGTTCTATCGCGGCAACAATGGCTATTGGAGGCCAACCTTGGGGTATCTTCCTTTGGATTGCGGTAGCAGTGGCTTATGACATTTTCCGTTGGAAACAGTTGGAATTCGCCTACAAAGAAGGGGTTAACCTTATCAACAACATGCAAAGTACTTTGACGGCTTTGATTGATGCCGCATCTGTACTTGGTGTCTTCATGATGGGTGCTCTTGTAGCAACAATGATCAACTTTGACATTTCTTACAAATTGCCAATCGGTGAAAAGATGATTGACTTCCAAGACATCTTGAACACAATCTTCCCACGTTTGCTTCCAGCAATCTTCACTGGCTTTATCTTCTGGTTGCTTGGTAAGAAAGGTATGACTTCTACAAAAGCTATCGGTATCATTATTGCCCTTGCAGTAGGACTTTCTGCCATTGGTAAATTCTTACTTGGAATGGGAGCATAATTTCTTATGGCAAAACACTTAATTTTAGTGAGTCATGGTCGTTTCTGTGAAGAACTCAAGGGTAGCACAGAAATGATTATGGGACCACAAGAAAACATTCACGCGGTAGCTCTTCTTCCAGAAGATGGTCCAGAAGACTTTACTGCAAAATTTGAAGCTGCTATTGATGGTTTGGATGATTTCCTTGTCTTTGCGGATCTCCTTGGTGGAACACCGTGTAATGTGGTGAGCCGTCTGATCATGGAAGGTCGTGACATCGAACTTTACGCAGGAATGAATCTTCCAATGGTGATTGAATTTATCAATGCGAGCCTTACAGGTGCAGATGCAGACTATAAAAACCGTGCTGCAGAAAGCATTGTAAAAGTCAACGACCTGTTAGCGGGCTTCGATGATGATGAAGATGAATAATACTCTTTAAAAATCAAATTCAAACCGCGTCAGCGTCGCCTTGCCGTACTCAAGTACAGCCTGCGGCTAGCTTCCTAGTTTGCTCTTTGATTTTCATTGAGTATACGATGTGACAACGTAAAAATCACAGGGAAAATAGGCGACAGGAGGATGGAATCGTGCTCCGACGATGATCGGACTTTTCCCCAAGATTTTAGTTGGAACTCCATTCAATAAAATGATGTGACAGCGCAACAATCGCTAGAACACCTTATATAGATATACATGGGAATGGGGTCGACTCCCATTCCCATATTTTTAATAGGAATGAAACAACAATAGATTAGAGGAACTCTATGCTAAATTACACAAAAGAAGAATTACTTGAACTGGGTGCAGAAATCACGACTCGTGAGATCTACCAACAGCCTGATGTATGGAAAGAGGCTTTTGAAGCCTATCAAGCAAAACGGGAAGAAATTGCAGCCTTTTTGCAAGGGATCGCTGATAAGCATGACTATATCAAGGTCATCTTGACGGGTGCTGGTACTTCTGCTTATGTGGGAGATACCTTGGTGCCTTACTTTAAGGAAGTCTATGACGAACGCAAATGGAATTTCAATGCCATTGCGACAACTGATATCGTAGCCAATCCAGAAACCTATCTGAAAAAAGATGTGGCAACTGTCCTTGTATCCTTTGCTCGTAGTGGGAATTCGCCTGAAAGTGTGGCGACGGTTGATTTGGCCAAAGCCTTGGTGGACGACCTTTACCAAGTGACCATTACTTGTGCAGCAGATGGTAAATTGGCTCTTCAAGCTCATGGCGATGACCGCAATCTTTTGCTCTTGCAACCAGCTGCTTCCAATGACGCTGGATTTGCCATGACTTCTAGCTTTACGTCTATGATGCTAACAGCTCTCTTGGTCTTTGATCCTACAGAATTTGCTGTGAAAGCTGAACGTTTTGAAGTTGTGTCTAGCCTTGCCCGCAAAGTTCTAGACAATGCAGAAGATGTTAAAGAGCTGGTTGACCTCGACTTTAACCGCGTTATCTACCTGGGTGCAGGTCCTTTCTTTGGACTTGCTCATGAAGCTCAGCTCAAGATTTTGGAATTAACAGCTGGTCAAGTAGCGACTATGTATGAAAGCCCAGTTGGCTTCCGTCACGGTCCAAAATCATTGATTAACGAAGATACAGTTGTTTTGGTATTTGGTACAACGACAGACTACACTCGCAAGTACGACTTGGACTTGGTTCGTGAAGTGGCTGGTGACCAGATTGCTCGTCGTGTTGTGCTCTTGAGTGATCAAGCCTTTGGTCTTGAAAATGTCAAAGAAGTAGCCCTTGGCTGTGGTGGTGTCTTGAATGATATTTACCGTGTCTTCCCTTACATCATTTATGCCCAACTCTTTGCCCTATTGACTTCACTTAAGGTCGAAAATAAACCAGATACACCGTCTCCTACAGGTACCGTAAACCGTGTGGTACAAGGTGTTATCATTCATGACTATCAAAAATAAGGAAGTATCTATGAGTAAATTACAATTAAGTCCCAATAAAGTAGCTTGCTTGCAAAACCTCTCTGACGAGAACGGCATTATCTCAGCTCTTGCCTTTGACCAACGTGGTGCTTTGAAACGCCTCATGGCTCAATACCAAACAGAAGAGCCAACAGTGGCTCAAATGGAAGAACTCAAAGTCTTGGTAGCAGATGAATTGACTAAATACGCATCCTCTATGCTTCTAGACCCAGAGTATGGTCTTCCAGCTACAAAAGCGCTTGATGCTAATGCTGGTCTTCTCCTTGCTTATGAGAAAACTGGCTACGACACAACAAGCACCAAACGCTTGCCTGACTGCTTGGATGTTTGGTCTGCCAAACGTATTAAAGAACAAGGCGCTGACGCTGTTAAGTTCTTGCTTTACTACGATGTAGACAGTTCTGACGAACTCAACCAAGAAAAACAAGCCTACATCGAACGCATCGGTTCTGAGTGTGTGGCGGAAGATATTCCATTTTTCCTTGAAATCTTGGCTTACGATGAAAAGATTGCTGACGCAGGTTCTGCAGAATACGCCAAAGTGAAACCACACAAGGTTATCGGTGCCATGAAGGTCTTCTCAGACCCACGCTTCAACATCGACGTCTTGAAAGTGGAAGTTCCAGTCAACGTCAAATACGTTGAAGGATTTGGCGATGGTGAAATCGTGCATACTCGTGAAGAAGCAGCAGCCTTCTTCAAAGCCCAAGATGAAGCAACTAACTTGCCATACATTTACTTGAGTGCTGGTGTTTCAGCTAAACTCTTCCAAGAAACACTTGTCTTTGCTCATGAATCAGGCGCAAACTTCAACGGAGTTCTTTGCGGACGTGCAACCTGGGCTGGATCAGTTGAAGCCTACATCAAAGACGGTGAAGCAGCAGCTCGTGAATGGCTTCGCACAACAGGTTTTGAGAACATTGACGAACTCAATAAAGTTCTTCAAACAACAGCAACTTCATGGAAAGAACGTGTAAAAGCATAAAACAAGAATAGAAGAATCCCTTTTTGTTAAGAAGAGACTCAAGGTTTTCTGACAAAGGATTCTGAAAATAGAAACTACAACCATAGATGGTGCATACACTCTCTATGGTTTGTTTACTTAATAGAAATAGAAAAAAGGAGATGAAAATGAAAGCATACACAGAGCGTGTATTTGGAAATCATGAGGGCAAGGATGTCTTGGCCTATCGCTTTGAGACTGATGGTGGTTACCAGCTAGAGATCATGACCTATGGTGCGACCATCTTGCGCTATGTCACACCTGACAAGGCTGGAAATTTTGCCAATGTTATCTTAGGCTTTGATGATTTTGCTAGCTATGTAGGCAATAGTCCCAAGCATGGAGCAAGTGTAGGTCCTGTAGCGGGCCGTATTGCAGGTGCGACATTTGAGCTCAATGGCCAGACCTATAATCTTGAGGTCAACAATGCTAGCAACTGTAACCACAGTGGTTCAACAGGTTGGGATTCGAGCTTGTTTGAATTGGTAGAAGTGAGCGACAATGGCTTGACCCTCTACACAGAGCGTACAGATGGGACAGGAGGGTTCCCTGGTAACCTCAAGATCTGGATCAGCTACCACTTGGAAGAAACTGGTGCCTACGAAGTCAGCTATAAGGTGACGACAGATCAGGATACGCTTGTCAATCCAACTAATCACAGCTACTTCAACTTGTCTGGTGATTTCACGCAGACAATTGACCGCCATGTCTTCCAGCTAAATACGGAGGGCATTTACCCAATCGCTCCCGACGGTGTTCCGGCCAAAACTCCAGATGCCAATCGTGACGTAGTGAAACACATCTACAATGGTGCCTTGCTCAAGGATATCTTTGCAGAAGACGATGAGCAAATCCAGCTGGTATCTGGTTTGGATCACCCATTTGCTCTTCCTGCAGGTCATGACAATGCTGGTTTCCTTTATGACCAAAACTCAGGTCGCTTCCTACTTTTCAAGACAGAGGCCCCTTGCTTTGTGGTCTACACAGCAAACTTTGTGGATGAGAGTGTCATCATAGCTGGTCAGCCAATGATTCAGCACAATGGGATTGCCCTTGAAGCGCAAGCTTTACCAGATGCCATTCACAGCAACCTCAAAGACCAAGTCATTCTTAAAGCAGGGCAAACCTTTACCAGCAAAACTCGCTACGAGCTTGTTGTAAAATAAAAAGAAGAGCTGGTTTCCAGCTCTTTTGATTTGTCTTCGTTGACATTTTATTTCAATAGTGTATAATTGATGTAATTAATAAAGTTACAACAAACAAAAGGAGACACCCTATGACTTATGCATACCAAAGCCACATTTATCTAGCAGAGGCGGTTTTAAATGTCAAGGATTTGACGAGTCAAACGGCTTTTTATCACCAGATTATTGGCTTAGAGATTTTATCTCAAACAGAGACAGAAGCGATTTTGGGACTTGGTAGAAAAGCCTTGGTCCATTTGATTCAGGCAGAAAAAGCTGGGGAAGTAAGGGAACATTATGGGCTCTACCATCTGGCGATTTTGTTGCCGACACGAAAAGCTTTGGCAGATGTCTTGAAACACCTAAGTGATTTGCGCATTCCTCTGGTTGGAGGAGCGGATCATGGATACAGTGAGGCCCTTTATCTGGAGGATTTGGAAGGAAATGGCATTGAACTCTACCGTGATAAGCCAGTGTCTTCATGGGATATTCGCGAAGATGGCCGTATTATCGGTGTGACCGAGGCCCTTGCGGCACAGGATATCTATGAGTTAGGGGAAAAGGTAGATCCCTTTATCCTAGCTGAGGGGACGAGAATGGGGCATATCCATCTATCGGTTAAGGATAGCCATGCGGCGAGTCAGTTTTATCAAAAAGTGTTAGGGCTAGAGGATAAGTTTAGTATTCCAAGTGCTAGTTGGATAGCGGCTGGTCAGTACCATCACCATCTGGCTGTCAACGAATGGGCTGGAAAAGGTCTGGCTCCGCGTAAATCGGGCTTGCCTGGCTTGGCCTACTACGTCCTTGAGGTCGAAAGCAAGGAAGAGCTCTTAGCCATCGTTCAGCAAGCACAAGAGGTAGAAGCTCCGATCAAGTGGTTACATTCGAGTGAGTTGGATCTTATAGACCCAGACGGGATTGTGACCCGCATTCGCTTGGAACGATGAGATGTGAAAAACACATCATAGACATATAAAAAGGCGGACAAGCTCGTATTCTGTTTTTAGAATACGAACTTGTTCGCTTTTGTATGAAATGACGAAGCCTTTCTTGACTCTAGTCAAGGTATCTATCGGGGATATTTCCCCTTTTCTGGGGGTTCATGCTATAATACTAATAAACTTTTCTTTCTCTAGGAAGGCAAATGCCCAAAATCAGCTAGAATGCTGGCAATCGTTGTCACGATGCTTTTAAGAGAAAGTAGGATTCTGGTTGAATATCCGCATTGAGTTTAGGAGACGGGAAATAGATGGACACAAGTGTAAAAAATTTAATCAGTATGGGCCCTCTGGAGGACTCTTTTATCTATTATGATTTGGGGAATCAAGTATTCTACAGTGTAAAACAAGGCATGAATTATTCAGCCATTGCAGCCCCTATTGCAATCTATTCCTTGCAACGACTGTCGAAATTGCTCAACCAAACCTTTGGAGATGTCTCCTCACCTTTCAATCTGATCTTCTTTATCCTGATATCTCTGTTTTTGATTTTCGGGACCATTCTCCTTGCCAAATCTACCCGACGCAACATGAAGACAGATAGATTTAGAAAAGTTCGGCTGACAAAAGCCAATATCAAAACACTTAGGAGAAAATCTAGATGGACCGTCCTAGTTGAGATTTTTTGTTTCCTCATGATTATGTTTTCCATCTATCGCTATTTTATCTATTCTGATTTTCAGTTCTTGATTATGTATATGTTAGGGATTTTTTCCCTTGTTTATATTGTCTATGAATTTCAGATGAAAACGCGCAAACGACTGTTCAAGGAGCTGATGGAGACATTACAGGACGGTAGCCGAGGGAAAGAGGGAGAAATGTAAGATGAGAAAAATCATTTATATAGGCCAAGGAAACCAGCAATCCGTCTACTATAACACAAAGACGAGAGAGGCATTAACGACAGAATCTAGCAACTTGCCAGATAGTGAAGGCGCCATCAGTTCAAAGAAATCCAAGTGGCCTTGGATTCTCTTCTTTGCTTTCTTGCTAGTTGCTGTCATCAGTATTTGGATTCGTTCTTTGATAGCGCCCTTTAGATTGAGTGAGTGGATGGCTCCGATCCATTTAGCCGCTATCCTTTTCGTTTTTATCGGAAGTGTTTATGGATTTGAAAAACTGTTCTACAGTGGGGCTAAGTCGCTTGTCCCAGCAAGTGAAGAACAGTTTAAAGATGCGGTTGAAAGTAGTACTTTTTGGAGGAAGTCACCAGATAAGGAACCAACAGTCGATAAAATCATCTTGTATCTATTTGCTATCCTCGTTCTTCTATTTGTTTTTGTAATTGTTGTGTTCTTTGCCATACCTGGGACCTTCATTCCCTACTATGAACATGAATGGTTTGAGCCGTCCATGTTCATGGTGCCAATCGGAGCAACAATCGTCCCAATTAGTGTCGTACTGCTCTTATTCCAAAACAATCCAATCCGCTGGCTGTTATCCGTACGAAAGTATGAACAAGGGAAAGTGATATTTGCAGAAGAAGAGGAGAAACAATAGGTTTCATACTTATGCTATTGAGACCTTATTTGGTGTATGGGTAGGAACAGTGGTTGGTGATGTTTTATCAACAACCTATGATAAAATTGAAGTTTCTGATTATAGTGATTGGTGGAAACTGTGGTGATTTTATATGAGAAAAATAATTTTTATTGGACAGAGCGGTAATAAGGCCGTTTACTATAATACGCGAACGAGAGAAGCTCTTGTAGCAGATAAGAGCGCCTTGTTAAATACAGAAGGGGCTAGGAAGAGCAATAGTGCTATCATTCCTTTGATGTTTGCTTTTGTTTTTTTGGGTATTATCGGAGGATTAGTAGCTATACCTGCATTTTCAGATTTTCGATACAACAGCTGGATGGTTCCGCCTTATATCGTTGCCCAGTTCTTTGTCTGCTTTGGCTTTATATGGATGATGGAAGAAGCCTTGTATAAAGAGGTGAAACAGGTTCAAGGGGCAAGTTCTCAACAGTTCGCGAAAGCTGTTGATTCAAATCTGTTCTGGGACAATTTCAGCGATAAAAAAGCGACGTTTGGGAAAATGTTGGCTTTTATGATTGTTATGCTATTAGTTTTTATGACTACTATAGTAATATTTGTTGCTACTATCCCAAGTATTATTGACTCATTCAATAAGCAAGAGACATTTGATATACAAATCTTTTTCTCGCTTTTAGCAGGCCTCTTTCCAGCTGTTTCTTATTTGTTGTTATTCCAAAACAACCCTATCCGCTGGCTCTTAGCTGTGCGGAAGTATGAGCAGGGGAAAGTGATATTTAGGGGAGAAATAGAAAAGAGGGAATGATAATGTCACAAGAGAGATATTTGCAGATCAAAAAAGAGCATCAAGTTCGTAAGTTTGTGGGGCGTTTCCTCTTCATTCTTCTCGCTATACTCGATGTTCTACTGGTATCAAGTCATTCCAATTATGTCCCGCTTGTAACGGTGGCTATGGTAACGATTGTGCCTTTTAATCATTTTCTACTTGGTCCTCTTAGGAGACAGAAAAAAGCCATAGAAAAAGAGCATCCAGAATGGAAAATACTCAGTACAAAGGGAGTAAAGGTTCCCTCGGCTGAGGCCAATAAAAGAACCTTGGCTGGTATTGGGATCTTGATAGCCTTACTGTTGTCTTTTGGGTTATTCTATAAACCTGTGAAACAGCCGAACGTCCAAGTAAACAATCCGCCTAAGCTTGATTTTAACACGCCTGGAACGTCCAAGCCTTCTGAGTCTGAGTCGTCCAGTTCCTCTAAGACCAAAGAATCCAGTTCCCCAGAATCGAAATCCTCGTCTTCGACTGAACAAAGTTCTAAAACCGAAAATTCAGGAACAAAACCGTCAAAAAGCGAGTCCAATAATCCCTATTACTAGATTCCAGGACTTACTGACGAACAGGTGAGAGATATCATATCGAAATCTGTGAAAGATTTGAGAGAAAAACAGTCAAAAGAAAAATCCGAAGAGTAGACTCGAGGACATCGATGTCCTTTCTGGATGAGTTAGTTTTAAGATTTTACTGTATAAAATAACAGGAGGAGTTCATATGAATAAAGAAGTGATTGGTTTGATAGTTGGGACAATCGTCATCTTCCTATCTTTTGTATTTGTGTGTGGGACCTTTCTCTATCTCTATCTTCGAGATCAGAAGTTGGTCCGTCTTGCCAAGTCATCCGTACAGGGAACGGTTATCGGCTATAGCCGTTTTCGTGAGGGGTATCCACCTATCGTCGAATACACGGTGGATGGGATTGCTTATAAGAAAACCTTGCAGTATTTTATGTTCAAAACGGTCACAATTCCGTGGGGAACTACTAAATTTTTAAAGGACTATACAAGAGAAGATATGCTAGCGACTTCGATCACTCGCTACAGCAACTCCTTTGTTTCCTTCAAACGCTTGATGCAGACCCATTTCCCCCTTCATTCGGAGCTGACAGTCTGGTATGATCCAGACAAGCCGACCAGGGCCTATGTCGAACGTTACAGCGGAATGGACAGGTTTTACAAGTGGTTTGGTATCGGATTTGGGCTGGCTCTAGTTATAGTCTATGGGATAGTGATCCTAGCCTTTTTGTCCAATTTGTCCAAGATATACGCATAAAGGTCAGTTGGTTGAAAGGAAACGCGACTTCCCATCGAGCTTCAAGGAGGACAGAGTTTCTTTTCCATTTCCATGCTCACCTATCTTTTCTTTCTGATACAGAGAAAAGGTTGCCTCCCACAAATACAGACAGGAAGTGAATTTTGACAAAGCCCCTTATTCGAGATATAATGAAGAAAAAGTGACCAAGGATAAATTAATGACAAACTCAAAGTATATCACACGCCTGAAACGTTCAGAGGGTCAGTTGCGTGGGATTCAAAAGATGATTGAAGAAGATCGTGACTGCGCAGATATTGTTACGCAGTTGACAGCAGTGAAATCTAGCGTTGAGCGCGTGATTGAGATGATCATTACTGAAAATCTCACTGACTGTATCAACCAACCACTAGACGACCCCGAGGCTCAAAAGGAACGCCTAGAAAAGGCCATCCGATACCTGATTAAACGGAAATAAACTAATTTGCTATTGATAAACAATGCAGACAAAGGTATTTAAGTTTGTTCCGACAAAAAAATCATGTAGGACAAACGGATGAGTTCCCCCCAATACCAATGAGAAAACCTCTTTTTAGATACCATAAAGTTGCTTCTTTTTTAGAAGCGACGGGTTACGAACCCTATATCAGCGGGTTGCAGAAATGAAAAAACCGATTAAGGAACTTAATCGGTTTTTTGCTTATTCTACTTGACCGGGCCAAGCATTCATACCACCTTCTACATTGATAACGGTGAGGTCTTGGGCGCTTAGAAATTCACAAGCAGATGCGGAGCGTACTCCACCTTGACAGATGACATGGTATTCCTGGTCAGGTTTGAGTTCTTTGTAACCTTGCTCCAAAGTACTTAACGGAAGATTTTTGGCCCCTGGTGCATGTCCTGCTTGGAATTCGTGCGCTTCACGTACATCGATAAGATTTAGATTTTCATTTAGGTATTTTTCATAAAAGTCAGCCATGCTGATACTCGTTTCCATATTCGACTCCTTCTGGATTAGCCATTTTGTATAGTGAATAAGCGGCGTCAAGGTTTTGGACGGTAAACCCTGCCGCTAGAGGATACGCTCTGTGATCTAGCTACGCAAAACGCTGATGTAGGCGTCTGGTTCATCCAAGTTCTCCCATAGTTTGTTTAGGGGGATATGAATGGTATCGACCTTGGGTCGCCCCCTGAAATTCGCCACTTGTCCCGTATATCTAGGGATTTTGGCCCTTAGTCAGATTGTCTTTGAGCGGACACCTTGGATATGGTCGCTCAGACCCTCGATAAGGTTCAAGGCTGCGTAGCCAATTATTTTATACTTCTAGATGACCTTACCTGTCCAAGCGCTCATACCACCTCGAACATTGATGACATCATAGCCTTTTTTCTTAAGCTTTTTCGCAGCTAGTTTGCTTCGCACACCAGAGTGACAAATGACATAAAGTGTTTCTTTTGTCGCAGGTGTATAAGATCCGATTTCCGTTAAAGGAACATTTTTTGCATTTTTGATATGACCTCTACGGAATTCCATAGGCGTCCGAACATCTAGTAGCTGAATCGGTTCTCTGAGTTTAGCTTCTAACTCGCTGGTAGAAATACTGTCAATTTTTGTAAATAATAAGTGAAACATAGGCACCTCCAAATATACCCTTATGGGGTATATTAACCATGAAGTTAATCTTTTGTCAAGCAAGTTGTTTTAACTTGGGAGGGGATTGGTTTTGAGAGTTTAGAAAGCAGGCTATTCTTGACCTTTCAAGGGCTTTTTGATATGATGGGTCCAAAGTAAGTGTGAGGTGATGAGATGGCTAGCGAATACCAGAAAATGATAGCAGGGGAGCCTTACCGTCCGTCGGATCCTGAATTACGGACCTTGGCTCAGGCTTCTCGCCAAAAACAGGCTGCCTTTAACAAGGAAGAAGATCCCTTGAAGGGAGCAGATATTATCAAGACTTGGTTTGGCTCAACTGGACAAAATCTCTACGTCAATCCACGCTTGGTGGTCGATTATGGAGTCAATATTCATCTGGGGGAAAATTTTTATTCTAATTGGAATTTGACCATGCTGGATGTTTGTCCGATTCGCATCGGGAACAACGCCATGCTTGGCCCCAACTGTCAGTTTTTAACCCCACTCCATCCACTGGATCCGGATGAACGCAATTCAGGGGTCGAATATGGCAAGCCCATCACCATTGGAGATAATTTCTGGGCTGGAGGTGGCGTCATTGTCCTTCCTGGAGTGACACTGGGAAATAATGTCGTTGCAGGAGCAGGGGCCGTAATCACCAAGTCCTTTGGAGACAATGTCGTCCTAGGTGGTAAATCCTTTGCGAATAACCTTATCGTCTATTATGCGGTGCTTTATGGGGCACAAGCAGTGATTGTAGACCCAAAAGCAGAACGTGGCAGATGGAAAGAAACCTTGCCAGAGATTTCCCATGAAATCAATATCGTCACTCTGACTTCTGATGAGAAAAACAAAGGCTTACTTGACCCTTATGTGATTATGAAAAATCCCAAAGATTCTGAATCACTGGCTATTGATATTCTGACATTCCTTACGGGGATTTCCTCTCGTGATGGGGAACGCTTCCCAATCCTTAGAAAAGCCATTCGTGCAGTAACCAATAGTGAAGTACGAGGGTTGATGAAAGTGATTGAGGAATTACGGGTTGAGAATACGCCACTAAGTACCAGTATAGCCGACCATATCGAAAGTTTTACAGACTATGACTTTGCACATTTATTATTCAGTAATGGTTATGTGGAGCAGTCTATCAGCTTAGAAAAACAACTGAACATTATACAGGTTGCGGACTTGGTACTTCCCGACAAGGAAACTTCCTTTGAGGAATATACCACTATGGAGCTTTTATCCGTTGCTATGCTGATTGTCATTAGTACCTTTGCTTTAGACTTTATCCATACAGACCGAAGCATTTTCAAGATTGTAGATTTAGACGAAGCATGGAGCTTTTTACAGGTAGCACAAGGAAAAACACTATCTATGAAGCTGGTTCGGGCTGGTCGTGCTATGAACGCTGGGGTATATTTCGTGACCCAAAATACAGACGACCTCTTAGATGAAAAACTGAAAAATAACCTCGGCTTAAAATTTGCATTTCGTTCCACTGACCTTAACGAGATTAAAAAGACCTTAGCCTTTTTTGGTGTAGACCCAGAGGACGAAAACAATCAGAAGCGATTGCGTGATTTGGAAAACGGGCAATGCCTTATCAGTGATTTATATGGTCGTGTCGGTGTGATACAGTTCCACCCTGTATTTGAAGAACTGCTCCATGCCTTTGATACCAGACCACCTGTGCGAAAAGAGGTGTAAATGTGAAACCATCAATAGTAAACAGAATAAAATCAAACTGGACGCTGAAACGTCTAGGTAAAGTGGCAATGACAGTGGCTTTCACACTTGTGATTGCCATTTTTCTTTTAGCCATGCTGGGAACGGTGGTTCAAGCTGCGGGCTTGGTAGATGATACGGTCAATGTGGCAAATGAATACAGCCGATACCCACTTGAAAACTATCAACTGGATTTTTATGTGGATAATAGCTGGGGCTGGCTTCCGTGGAACTGGTCGGACGGGATTGGAAAACAGGTCATGTATGGACTATATGCCATTACCAATTTTATTTGGACAATCAGTTTGTATGTTTCCAATGCGACAGGTTACTTAGTACAGGAAGCCTATTCCTTAGACTTCATTTCCGCTACAGCAGATTCCATTGGTAAGAATATGCAGACCTTAGCTGGTGTGAGTGCAAACGGATTTTCAACAGAGGGTTTCTATGTTGGATTCCTCTTACTCTTGATTTTGGTTCTTGGGGTTTATGTTGCCTATACGGGACTGATAAAGAGAGAAACCACAAAGGCAATTCATGCCATTATGAATTTTGTGCTGGTGTTTATCCTATCGGCTTCCTTTATTGCCTACGCTCCCGACTACATTAAAAAAATCAATGACTTTTCATCAGACATCAGTAATGCCAGTTTATCACTTGGCACGAAGATTGTCATGCCCCATTCCGATAGTCAAGGCAAGGACAGAGTGGACTTAATCAGAGATAGCCTGTTTTCCATACAGGTTCAGCAACCGTGGCTACTGCTTCAATACAACAGTTCAGACATTGAAAGTATCGGTATTGACCGTGTGGAAAGCCTGCTCTCCACCAGCCCAGATTCCAACAATGGCGAAGACAGAGAAAAAATTGTTGCGGAAGAAATTGAAGACAGAAGCAATACCAATCTAACCATTACAAAGACCATTAACCGTTTAGGTACAGTCTTCTTCCTATTTGTCTTCAATATTGGGATTTCCATATTTGTATTCCTATTAACAGGAATCATGATTTTCTCGCAGGTACTTTTTATCATCTATGCTATGTTTCTGCCTGTGAGCTTTATTTTAAGCATGATTCCATCATTTGATGGTATGTCAAAACGAGCCATAACAAAGCTCTTTAATACCATTTTGACACGAGCTGGAATCACATTGATTATTACGACAGCATTTAGTATTTCAACCATGCTCTATACCTTATCGGCTGGTTATCCGTTCTTTTTGATTGCTTTACTACAGATTGTGACCTTTGCAGGAATCTACTTCAAGCTGGGCGATTTAATGAGTATGTTTTCTCTACAGAGTAACGATTCTCAAAGTGTGGGAAGTCGTGTGATGAGAAAACCTCGTATGCTTATGCACGCTCACATGCACCGTCTACAGCGGAAACTTGGACGTTCCATGACTACTCTAGGGGCTGGGTCTGCCATTGTTACAGGTAAAAAAGGACAGTCGGGTTCGGGGAGTTCTGCAAGGACACAAGCAGATCACTCCCGACCAGACGGAAAGGAAAAATCAACACTTGGAAAACGTATCGGTCAAACCATCGGTACAGTAGCTGATACCAAAGACAGAATGGTAGACACTGCTAGTGGTTTGAAAGAACAGGTTAAAGATTTGCCGACCAATGCAAGATATGCAGTATATCAAGGAAAATCCAAAGTAAAAGAGAATGTCCGTGATTTAACCAGTAGTATTTCTCAAACCAAAGCGGACAGAGCCAGTGGACGCAAGGAACAGCAGGAACAAAGGCGAAAAACCATTGCGAAGCGTCGCTCTGAAATGGAACAGGTCAAACAGAAAAAACAGCCTGCTTCTTCTGTTCATGAAAGACCGACTACAAGACAAGAACAATATCATGATGAACAGACCTCAAAACAGTCTAATATTCAGACTTCATATAAGGAATCTCAACAAGCCAAACAAGAGCGTCCAGCAGTTAAGTCCGATTTTTCAAGTCCAAAAGTGGAACGCCAAGGCAATACCGTTCAAGAAAAAACCGTTCAAAAGCCAGCAACTTCAACCACTACAGCAGATAGAACTTCACAACGTCCAATCACAAAAGAACGTCCGTCTACTGTTCAAAGAGTACCACTACAAAATACAAGAAGTAGACCACCAATCAAAACCGCCACCATTAAGAAAGTCGGTAAGAAACCATGAAGTTGAAAACTTTAGTGATTGGTGGTTCTGGATTATTCTTGATGGTCTTCTCACTGCTTCTGTTTGTTGCCATTTTATTTTCAGATGAACAGGACAGCGGAATTTCCAATATTCATTATGGAGGTGTGAATGTTTCCGCAGAAGTGCTGGCTCATAAGCCTATGGTAGAAAAATATGCCAAAGAATATGGCGTTGAAGAATATGTCAACATACTTCTTGCGATTATACAGGTGGAATCGGGCGGTACAGCAGAAGATGTTATGCAGTCCTCGGAATCCCTCGGTCTTCCACCTAATTCATTGAGTACAGAAGAATCCATTAAGCAAGGTGTGAAGTATTTCAGTGAGTTATTAGCCAGTAGCGAAAGGCTTGGTGTAGATTTAGAATCGGTTATCCAGTCCTACAATTATGGTGGTGGTTTCTTAGGATATGTGGCTAATCGTGGGAATAAATATACCTTTGAACTGGCTCAAAGTTTCTCAAAAGAGTATTCAGGTGGCGAAAAAGTGTCTTACCCCAATCCCATAGCCATACCTATCAATGGGGGCTGGCGATACGTTTACGGTGGAGCTTCCCCGACTACTTCTTTTGATTGTAGCGGACTGACACAATGGACGTATGGAAAAGCTGGAATTAACTTACCACGAACCGCACAACAGCAATATGATGTGACCCAGCATATCCCACTATCGGAAGCACAAGCTGGCGATTTGGTTTTCTTTCATTCTACCTATAACGCTGGCTCTTATATTACTCATGTTGGGATATACCTTGGCAATAACCGTATGTTTCATGCAGGCGACCCAATCGGTTATGCCGACTTAACAAGCCCCTACTGGCAACAGCATTTAGTGGGAGCAGGACGAATCAAACAATGAGAAAGGAAGATTTAATGATGAAATTTAGAAAAAATCAGAATAAAGAAAAACAGATACCAAAGGAAAAGAAACCTCGTGTCTATAAGGTCAATCCTCATAAAAAGGTTGTGATTGCCTTGTGGGTACTTTTAGGGCTTAGTTTCAGCTTTGCGATATTCAAGCACTTTACAGCTATAGATACTCATACTATTCACGAAACAACTATCATAGAAAAGGAATACGTTGATACTCATCATGTAGAAAATTTTGTAGAGAACTTTGCGAAAGTCTACTATTCATGGGAGCAATCCGATAAGTCCATTGATAATCGAATGGAAAGTCTAAAAGGCTATCTGACAGATGAACTTCAAGCTCTCAATGTTGATACAGTACGCAAAGATATTCCTGTATCGTCTTCTGTAAGAGGATTTCAGATATGGACGGTAGAGCCAACTGGCGACAATGAGTTTAATGTAACCTACAGTGTAGACCAGCTCATTACAGAGGGAGAAAATACAAAGACCGTCCACTCTGCTTATATAGTGAGTGTCTATGTAGATGGTTCTGGAAATATGGTACTGGTTAAGAATCCGACCATTACCAACATACCTAAGAAATCAAGTTATAAACCAAAAGCCATTGAAAGTGAGGGGACGGTTGATTCCATTACAACCAATGAAATCAATGAGTTTTTAACGACGTTCTTCAAGCTCTATCCTACAGCGACAGCCAGTGAACTTTCCTACTATGTGAATGACGGGATATTAAAACCAATCGGAAAAGAGTACATCTTTCAAGAACTGGTAAATCCTATTCACAATCGTAAGGATAATCAAGTCACGGTATCGCTGACAGTGGAGTATATCGACCAGCAGACCAAAGCAACGCAGGTATCTCAATTTGATTTGGTACTTGAAAAGAACGGGAGTAATTGGAAGATTATAGAATAACAAATATTGGTACATTATTACAGCTATTTTGTAATCACGTACTCTCTTTGATAAAAAATTGGAGATTCCTTGACAAATATGCTCTTACGTGCTATTATTTAAGTATCTATTTAAAAGGAGTTAATAAATATGCGGCAAGGTATTCTTAAATAAACTGTCAATTTGATAGTGGGAACAAATAATTGGATGTCCTTTTTTAGGAGGGCTTAGTTTTTTGTACCCAGTTTAAGAATACCTTTATCATGTGATTCTAAAGTATCCGGAGAATATCTGTATGCTTTGTATGCCTATGGTTATGCATAAAAATC
>NZ_KQ970790.1:59880-122026 GCF_001579525.1 Streptococcus oralis
CCCAGTGATAAAAGTATTTATCACTGGGATTTTTATGCCCTTTTGGGTTTTTGAATGGAGGAAAATCACATGAAAATTATTAATATTGGAGTTTTAGCTCATGTTGATGCAGGAAAAACTACCTTAACAGAAAGCTTATTATATAACAGTGGAGCGATTACAGAATTAGGAAGCGTGGACAAAGGTACAACGAGGACGGATAATACGCTTTTAGAACGTCAGAGAGGAATTACAATTCAGACAGGAATAACCTCTTTTCAGTGGGAAAATACGAAGGTGAACATCATAGACACGCCAGGACATATGGATTTCTTAGCAGAAGTATATCGTTCATTATCAGTTTTAGATGGGGCAATTCTACTGATTTCTGCAAAAGATGGCGTACAAGCACAAACTCGTATATTATTTCATGCACTTAGGAAAATGGGGATTCCCACAATCTTTTTTATCAATAAGATTGACCAAAATGGAATTGATTTATCAACGGTTTATCAGGATATTAAAGAGAAACTTTCTGCCGAAATTGTAATCAAACAGAAGGTAGAACTGTATCCTAATATGTGTGTGACGAACTTTACCGAATCTGAACAATGGGATACGGTAATAGAGGGAAACGATGACCTTTTAGAGAAATATATGTCCGGTAAATCATTAGAAGCATTGGAACTCGAACAAGAGGAAAGCATAAGATTTCAGAATTGTTCTCTGTTCCCTGTTTATCACGGAAGTGCAAAAAACAATATAGGGATTGATAACCTTATAGAAGTGATTACGAATAAATTTTATTCATCAACACATCGAGGTCAGTCTGAACTTTGCGGAAAAGTTTTCAAAATTGAGTATTCGGAAAAAAGACAGCGTCTTGCATATATACGTCTTTATAGTGGCGTACTGCATTTGCGAGATTCGGTTAGAATATCGGAAAAGGAAAAAATAAAAATTACAGAAATGTATACTTCAATAAATGGTGAATTATGTAAAATTGATAAGGCTTATTCCGGGGAAATTGTTATTTTGCAAAATGAGTTTTTGAAGTTAAATAGTGTTCTTGGAGATACAAAGCTATTGCCACAGAGAGAGAGAATTGAAAATCCCCTCCCTCTGCTGCAAACGACTGTTGAACCGAGCAAACCTCAACAAAGGGAAATGTTACTTGATGCACTTTTAGAAATCTCCGACAGTGACCCGCTTCTGCGATATTATGTGGATTCTGCGACACATGAAATCATACTTTCTTTCTTAGGGAAAGTACAAATGGAAGTGACTTGTGCTCTGCTGCAAGAAAAGTATCATGTGGAGATAGAAATAAAAGAGCCTACAGTCATTTATATGGAAAGACCGTTAAAAAATGCAGAATATACCATTCACATCGAAGTGCCGCCAAATCCTTTCTGGGCTTCCATTGGTTTATCTGTATCACCGCTTCCGTTGGGAAGTGGAATGCAGTATGAGAGCTCGGTTTCTCTTGGATACTTAAATCAATCGTTTCAAAATGCAGTTATGGAGGGGATACGCTATGGCTGTGAACAAGGATTGTATGGTTGGAATGTGACGGACTGTAAAATCTGTTTTAAGTATGGCTTATACTATAGCCCTGTTAGTACCCCAGCAGATTTTCGGATGCTTGCTCCTATTGTATTGGAACAAGTCTTAAAAAAAGCTGGAACAGAATTGTTAGAGCCATATCTTAGTTTTAAAATTTATGCGCCACAGGAATATCTTTCACGAGCATACACCGATGCTCCTAAATATTGTGCGAACATCGTAGACACTCAATTGAAAAATAATGAGGTCATTCTTAGTGGAGAAATCCCTGCTCGGTGTATTCAAGAATATCGTAGTGATTTAACTTTCTTTACAAATGGACGTAGTGTTTGTTTAACAGAGTTAAAAGGGTACCATGTTACTACCGGTGAACCTGTTTGCCAGCCCCGTCGTCCAAATAGTCGGATAGATAAAGTACGATATATGTTCAATAAAATAACTTAGTGTATTTTATGTTGTTATATAAATATGGTTTCTTGTTAAATAAGATGAAATATTTTTTAATAAAGATTTGAATTAAAGTGTAAAGGAGGAGATAGTTATTATAAATCTTGTTGGTTTTATGCGTGCAACGGAAGTGACAATAAATAATAAAGATAATTCTTATAATCAGCACATGCATGTATTGGTATGTGTGGAACCAACTTATTTTAAGAATACAGAAAACTACGTGAATCAAAAACAATGGATTCAATTTTGGAAAAAGGCAATGAAATTAGACTATGATCCAAATGTAAAAGTTCAAATGATTCGACCGAAAAATAAATATAAATCGGATATACAATCGGCAATTGACGAAACTGCAAAATATCCTGTAAAGGATACGGATTTTATGACCGATGATGAAGAAAAGAATTTGAAACGTTTGTCTGATTTGGAGGAAGGTTTACACCGTAAAAGGTTAATCTCCTATGGTGGTTTGTTAAAAGAAATACATAAAAAATTAAACCTTGATGACACAGAAGAAGGCGATTTGATTCATACAGATGATGACGAAAAAGCCGATGAAGATGGATTTTCTATTATTGCAATGTGGAATTGGGAACGGAAAAATTATTTTATTAAAGAGTAGTTCAACAAACGGGCCATATTGTTGTATAAGTGATGAAATACTGAATTTAAAATTTAGTTTATATGTGGTAAAATGTTTTAATCAAGTTTAGGAGGAATTAATTATGAAGTGTAATGAATGTAACAGGGCACAATCGAATTTACGACACAACCAAATTTTAATTTGGCTTTGCATTTTATCTTTTTTTAGCGTATTAAATGAAATGGTTTTGAACGTCTCATTACCTGATATTGCAAATAATTTTAATAAACCACCTGCGAGTACAAACTGGGTGAACACAGCCTTTATGTTAACCTTTTCCATTGGAACAGCTGTATATGGAAAGCTATCTGATCAATTAGGCATCAAAAGGTTACTCCTATTTGGAATTATAATAAATTGTTTCGGGTCGGTAATTGGGTTTGTTGGCCATTCTTTCTTTTCCTTACTTATTATGGCTCGTTTTATTCAAGGGGCTGGTGCAGCTACATTTCCAGCACTCGTAATGGTTGTAGTTGCGCGCTATATTCCAAAGGAAAATAGGGGTAAAGCATTTGGTCTTATTGGATCGATAGTAGCCATGGGAGAAGGAGTCGGTCCAGCGATTGGTGGAATGATAGCCCATTATATTCATTGGTCCTATCTTCTACTCATTCCTATGATAACAATTATCACTGTTCCGTTTCTTATGAAATTATTAAAGAAAGAAGTAAGGATAAAAGGTCATTTTGATATCAAAGGAATTATACTAATGTCTGTAGGCATTGTATTTTTTATGTTGTTTACAACATCATATAGCATTTCTTTTCTTATCGTTAGCGTGCTGTCATTCCTGATATTTGTAAAACATATCAGGAAAGTAACAGATCCTTTTGTTGATCCCGGATTAGGGAAAAATATACCTTTTATGATTGGAGTTCTTTGTGGGGGAATTATATTTGGAACAGTAGCAGGGTTTGTCTCTATGGTTCCTTATATGATGAAAGATGTTCACCAGCTAAGTACTGCCGAAATCGGAAGTGTAATTATTTTCCCTGGAACAATGAGTGTCATTATTTTCGGCTACATTGGTGGGATACTTGTTGATAGAAGAGGTCCTTTATACGTGTTAAACATCGGAGTTACATTTCTTTCTGTTAGCTTTTTAACTGCTTCCTTTCTTTTAGAAACAACATCATGGTTCATGACAATTATAATCGTATTTGTTTTAGGTGGGCTTTCGTTCACCAAAACAGTTATATCAACAATTGTTTCAAGTAGCTTGAAACAGCAGGAAGCTGGTGCTGGAATGAGTTTGCTTAACTTTACCAGCTTTTTATCAGAGGGAACAGGTATTGCAATTGTAGGTGGTTTATTATCCATACCCTTACTTGATCAAAGGTTGTTACCTATGGAAGTTGATCAGTCAACTTATCTGTATAGTAATTTGTTATTACTTTTTTCAGGAATCATTGTCATTAGTTGGCTGGTTACCTTGAATGTATATAAACATTCTCAAAGGGATTTCTAAATCGTTAAGGGATCAACTTTGGGAGAGAGTTCAAAATTGATCCTTTTTTTATAACAGGAATTCAAATCTTTTTGTTCCATTAAAGGGCGCGATTGCTGAATAAAAGATACGAGAGACCTCTCTTGTATCTTTTTTATTTTGAGTGGTTTTGTCCGTTACACTAGAAAACCGAAAGACAATAAAAATTTTATTCTTGCTGAGTCTGGCTTTCGGTAAGCTAGACAAAACGGACAAAATAAAAATTGGCAAGGGTTTAAAGGTGGAGATTTTTTGAGTGATCTTCTCAAAAAATACTACCTGTCCCTTGCTGATTTTTAAACGAGCACGAGAGCAAAACCCCCCTTTGCTGAGGTGGCAGAGGGCAGGTTTTTTTGTTTCTTTTTTCTCGTAAAAAAAAGAAAGGTCTTAAAGGTTTTATGGTTTTGGTCGGCACTGCCGACAGCCTCGCAGAGCACACACTTTATGAATATAAAGTATAGTGTGTTATACTTTACTTGGAAGTGGTTGCCGGAAAGAGCGAAAATGCCTCACATTTGTGCCACCTAAAAAGGAGCGATTTACATATGAGTTATGCAGTTTGTAGAATGCAAAAAGTGAAATCAGCTGGACTAAAAGGCATGCAATTTCATAATCAAAGAGAGCGAAAAAGTAGAACGAATGATGATATTGACCATGAGCGAACACGTGAAAATTATGATTTGAAAAATGATAAAAATATTGATTACAACGAACGTGTCAAAGAAATTATTGAATCACAAAAAACAGGTACAAGAAAAACGAGGAAAGATGCTGTTCTTGTAAATGAGTTGCTAGTAACATCTGACCGAGATTTTTTTTGAGCAACTGGATCCAGGAGAACAAAAACGATTTTTTGAGGAAAGTTATAAATTATTTTCCGAACGATATGGCAAGCAAAATATTGCTTATGCAACAGTTCATAATGATGAGCAAACCCCTCACATGCATTTAGGTGTTGTGCCTATGCGTGATGGAAAACTGCAAGGAAAAAATGTGTTTAATCGTCAAGAACTGTTATGGCTACAAGATAAATTCCCCGAGCATATGAAAAAACAGGGTTTTGAGTTGAAGCGTGGTGAACGTGGCTCTGACCGTAAACATATTGAGACAGCTAAATTTAAAAAACAAACTTTGGAAAAAGAGATTGATTTTCTAGAAAAAAATTTAGCAGTTAAAAAAGATGAATGGACTGCTTATAGCGATAAAGTTAAATCAGATTTAGAAGTACCAGCGAAACGACACATGAAAAGTGTTGAAGTGCCAACGGGTGAAAAGTCCATGTTTGGTTTGGGAAAAGAAATAATGAAAACAGAAAAGAAACCAACCAAAAATGTTGTTATATCGGAGCGTGATTATAAAAACTTAGTGACTGCTGCGAGAGATAACGATAGGTTAAAACAGCATGTTAGAAATCTCATGAGTACTGATATGGCGAGAGAATATAAAAAATTAAGTAAAGAACATGGGCAAGTTAAAGAAAAATATAGTGGTCTTGTAGAGCGATTTAATGAAAATGTAAATGATTATAATGAGTTGCTTGAAGAAAACAAGTCTTTAAAGTCTAAAATAAGCGATTTAAAGCGTGATGTGAGTTTAATCTATGAAAGCACTAAGGAATTCCTTAAGGAACGTACAGACGGCTTAAAAGCCTTTAAAAACGTTTTTAAGGGGTTTGTAGACAAGGTAAAGGATAAAACAGCACAATTCCAAGAAAAACACGATTTAGAACCTAAAAAGAACGAATTTGAACTAACTCATAACCGAGAGGTAAAAAAAGAACGAAGTCGAGATCAGGGAATGAGTTTATAAAATAAAAAAAGCACCTGAAAAGGTGTCTTTTTTTGATGGTTTTGAACTTGTTCTTTCTTATCTTGATACATATAGAAATAACGTCATTTTTATTTTAGTTGCTGAAAGGTGCGTTGAAGTGTTGGTATGTATGTGTTTTAAAGTATTGAAAACCCTTAAAATTGGTTGCAAAGAAAAACCCCCATCTGTTAAAGTTATAAGTGACCAAACAAATAACTAAATAGATGGGGGGTTTCTTTTAATATTATGTGTCCTAATAGTAGCATTTATTCAGATGAAAAATCAAGGGTTTTAGTGGACAAGACAAAAAGTGGAAAAGTGAGACCATGGAGAGAAAAGAAAATCGCTAATGTTGATTACTTTGAACTTCTGCATATTCTTGAATTTAAAAAGGCTGAAAGAGTAAAAGATTGTGCTGAAATATTAGAGTATAAACAAAATCGTGAAACAGGCGAAAGAAAGTTGTATCGAGTGTGGTTTTGTAAATCCAGGCTTTGTCCAATGTGCAACTGGAGGAGAGCAATGAAACATGGCATTCAGTCACAAAAGGTTGTTGCTGAAGTTATTAAACAAAAGCCAACAGTTCGTTGGTTGTTTCTCACATTAACAGTTAAAAATGTTTATGATGGCGAAGAATTAAATAAGAGTTTGTCAGATATGGCTCAAGGATTTCGCCGAATGATGCAATATAAAAAAATTAATAAAAACTACAAGTGGATATTGTGTCCTGTATGTGGAAATAAAACACGATTAAAGATAAGGGAAGATACTGAATTAAAAAAATTCCCCCTCTATTGTCCGAAATGCAGACAAGAAAATTTAATTGAAATAAAGCAGTTCAAAGTAACTGTGATTACAGAGCCAGACGCAAAGACGCAGAGCCGATAAAATGAGATTAATACAATCTCATTTTATCGGCTCTTTCCGTTATGTATGGATTCTTTTAATTAGTCTTCGATGTTTCTTGCTTCGTTGATACCGCTGGCTAAAGATTCCATTAAGGATAGTTCTTTGTCTGTAAAGCTATCCATGTATTTCTCTATCTGTAATCGTCGGGTGCTTTTTACCAAGTTATTAGCAGGTAAGAAAAATTCATCAACGGAAACATGAAGTAACGATACAAGGTCATAAAGAACTTGTATGCTGGGGTGTTGCCCTTTATTTTCAATATTAGTTAAGTACCGTGGGTCAATTTCAATCAATGCTCCCACTTGTTCACGAGTTAAACCTCGTTTCAATCGAGCTTCTTTAATGGCTAAACCAAAGGCTCTAAAATCATATTTATTTTCTTTTTTACGCATAGTAGACCACCTCTATACATTTTATTGTTCCTACTGAATTAAAAACAGGTATAGAAAAACGTGTTATATGGTTTATAGGTTTATATTTAATAAAAAGCACTACTAAACGCCAATAAAAAAAACCGTTATATGGTAGTGCTATTTACGCTGTTAAAATATTGTATATTACTTCCAAATGGCGGTTTGTTGGAGGTCAACGTCGCCATGAAGTACATCATATACAATAAATTTCCTTACATTGGGTTCTTGTCAAAAAAAGTCGTCTATCTGCAATAGATAAGTACGTCCACCAATGTGGTTTTATAAATCATATAGATAGAATAACAGAAGCATGTAAACAGAGAAATAAATCTGTTTATATGCTTTTTTGGCTATTCAGAACTTTTTTACAAAGTTTATTTATCAGTAATGCAACAAATCCCCCTTTCACATTGGGACTAAGAGTGAAAGGAGATAAACGAGCAAGGCTCACTTCCTTTCCTAGACAGAAAGGGGGTGAGAAACATGAAACCATCTTCTTTTCAGACCACAATAGAAAATCAGTTTGACTATATCTGTAAACGTGCTATGGAAGACGAGCGAAAGAATTATATGCTTTATCTTTCAAGGATTGCAAAGCGTGAGGTGTCCTTTTCGGATGTTGGCGATTATCTTGTTAGCCAGTTTGCGACAACAGATAACTATTCAACTGACTTTCAGATTTTTACACTCAATGGGTTATCAGTAGGCGTTGAAAATGATTTGTTGAGTGAAGCATTACGTGAGTTGCCAGACAAGAAACGTGAAATTCTACTGCTGTTTTACTTTATGGACATGAGCGATTCAGAAATTGCAGACCTGTTGAAATTGAACCGTTCTACTGTCTATCGGCATAGAACCAGTGGACTAGCCTTAATTAAAAAGTTTATGGAGGAATTTGAAGAATGAAAACACAATATCCTATGATTCCCTTTCCTCTCATTGTAAAGGCAACAGATGGCGATACCGAAGCGATTAACCAGATTCTACATCATTACAGAGGGTACATAACGAAGCGTTCCCTACGACTTATGAAAGATGAATATGGCAATCAAAGTATGGTCGTTGATGAAGTCTTACGTGGAAGAATGGAAACCAGACTGATTACAAAGATTTTGTCATTTGAAATTAAGTAATATCCTCTCTCCTTTCGTGGAAGCGTGCTAAACCATTCCACGCTTCCCGAACAGGGAGGTTTGTTATTCCACCAAAGCATATTGAGCTTTCAATGTGTTTTGATAGGCTAACGAGCCATTGTTCTTTGAAAACTGAATAAAAGTAATCGAATACGTTTCGATAAGAAAAGAGCCAACGGAACTAACCGCCATGACCTATCTTATAAAGATAGCGAGCGATTCATGTTAGTGATCCGAGAAGCAATCTTTAGCAGGATTGCCTGCAACGACATTCTTATCGTGATAATGATACTCCCATACAGTCAATAGTCCGAGCGTGATAAAACCGTCGCAGGCAATGAGTATGGCTACATGAGAACCATGCAGGGGTGGAACTCCCGTGAGCTTTGCTAAAGCTGTTCGATTGCTGGTAAAACAACTTTTATGAAATCCAAATAAGTGATTTGGAAAGGAGGATTTTATGAAGCAGACTGACATTCCTATTTGGGAACGTTATACCCTAACCATTGAAGAAGCGTCAAAATATTTTCGTATTGGCGAAAACAAGCTACGACGCTTGGCAGAGGAAAATAAAAATGCAAATTGGCTGATTATGAATGGCAATCGTATTCAGATTAAACGAAAACAATTTGAAAAAATTATAGATACATTGGACGCAATCTAGCGTCGCCAAAGGGTCTTGTATATGATAAAATAGTATTAAGTCGTATCAAGGCTCTTTCCATAAAGGAAAGGAGCAAATGCCATGTCAGAAAAAAGACGTGACAATAAAGGTCGAATCTTAAAGACTGGAGAGAGCCAACGAAAAGACGGAAGATACTTATACAAATATATAGATTCATTTGGAGAACCGCAATTTGTTTACTCGTGGAAACTTGTGGCTACAGACCGAGTACCAGCAGGAAAGCGTGATTGTATCTCACTTAGAGAGAAAATCGCAGAGTTACAGAAAGACATTCATGATGGTATTGATGTTGTAGGAAAGAAAATGACACTCTGCCAGCTTTACGCAAAACAGAACGCTCAAAGACCAAAGGTTAGAAAAAACACTGAAACTGGACGCAAATATCTTATGGATATTTTGAAGAAAGACAAGTTAGGTGTAAGAAGTATTGACAGTATTAAGCCATCAGACGCTAAAGAATGGGCTATTAGAATGAGTGAAAATGGTTATGCTTATCAAACCATCAATAACTACAAACGTTCTTTAAAGGCTTCATTCTATATTGCTATACAAGATGATTGTGTTCGGAAGAATCCATTTGACTTTCAACTGAAAGCAGTTCTTGATGATGATACTGTCCCTAAGACCGTACTAACAGAAGAACAGGAAGAAAAACTGTTAGCCTTTGCAAAAGCTGATAAAACCTACAGCAAAAATTATGATGAAATTCTGATACTCTTAAAAACAGGTCTTCGTATTTCAGAGTTTGGTGGTTTGACACTTCCAGATTTAGATTTTGAGAATCGTCTTGTCAATATAGACCATCAGCTATTGAGAGATACTGAAATTGGGTACTACATTGAAACACCAAAGACCAAAAGTGGCGAACGTCAAGTTCCTATGGTTGAAGAAGCCTATCAAGCATTTAAGCGAGTGTTAGCGAATCGAAAGAATGATAAGCGTGTTGAGATTGATGGATATAGTGATTTCCTCTTTCTTAATAGAAAGAACTATCCAAAAGTGGCAAGTGATTACAACGGCATGATGAAAGGTCTTGTTAAGAAATACAATAAGTATAACGAGGATAAATTGCCACACATCACTCCACATAGTTTGCGACATACATTCTGTACCAACTATGCAAATGCAGGAATGAATCCAAAGGCATTACAGTACATTATGGGACATGCTAATATAGCCATGACGCTGAACTATTACGCACATGCAACATTCGATTCTGCAATGGCAGAAATGAAACGCTTGAATAAAGAGAAGCAACAGGAGCGTCTTGTTGCTTAGTAGTACAAATGAATTTACTACTTATTTACCACTTCTGACAGCTAAGACATGAGGAAATATGCAAAGAAACGTGAAGTATCTTCCTACAGTAAAAATACTCGAAAGCACATAGAATAAGGCTTTACGAGCATTTAAGAAAATATAAAAAGATAATTAGAAATTTATACTTTGTTTATATAAAAAATGAGTAAAATGAATTTCCATCGCCAAGGTCATTAGAGTTGCGATAGCAATGACGATGGTAGGATTGGCTGAGAAAAGTAGAGGAAGAATAGGCCTTTAAAAAGTTGACAAGAAAGACCATTTCGGAGTATAGAGAGGAAGTTCAAAAACATTTTTAGAAATAAGACATGTGCATTATAAACATCAGATACGAATCTGGTGTTTTATTGTTTAAAAGAATTTAACCCTTTCTCTTGACAAGTGAGTGATTACTCACTATAATAGCTTCTATGATTTAAAAAGTGAGTGCCCACTCACCTAGGAGGAAGTAAATGAAAACATTACTACATTTACAAGATTTAGTAAAATCTTTTGACCATCAAATAGTTCTGAATCATGTCAGCTTTGAATTGCAGACAGGAGAAATTATAGGATTAATTGGTCCGTCTGGTGCTGGTAAATCAACTATGATTAAGACTACGTTAGGAATGGAAAAGGCTGATGGAGGCGTAGCTTTAGTGTTAAATCACACTATGCCCAATCGCCATATTTTAGGAGATATTGGCTATATGGCCCAATCAGATGCTTTATACGAGTCCTTGTCAGGCCAAGAAAATCTGGAATTTTTTGGTCAGCTAAAGGGGCTTTCTAAAAAAGACCTAAAGGCGGAAATTGCTCATATAGCTCAAGTAGTAGATCTGACAGACTACTTAAACAAGGCGGTATCTGGTTATTCTGGAGGAATGAAACGGCGTTTGTCTCTTGCTATCGCGCTGTTAGGAAATCCTCAACTCTTGATTTTGGACGAACCGACAGTTGGAATCGACCCTTCTCTTCGAAAGAAAATCTGGAAAGAATTATTCGCGCTTAGAGACAATGGGGTAGGGATATTAGTTACTACCCATGTTATGGATGAAGCAGAGTTGACGGATAAGGTCGGCTTATTATTAGGCGGAAAAATCATTGCTTTTGATACACCGCAACACTTAAAAGAAAGTTATCAAGCTTCAAGTATTGAAGAAGTATTTTTAAAAGCAGAAGGTGAGTAAAATGAGAACAATAGCGATTGCAAAAAAAGTCATCAAAGAATTACTTCGTGACAAACGAACTCTAGCCCTGATGTTTATAGCACCTGTTTTTATCATGTGGTTGATGAACCTCATGTTTTCAGCTAGTACAACCGTGAATGTCAAGTTAGCAACACAGGATCTACCAACTGGTTTAGTAACGAAAATGGATGAGCTCGATCATGTGGACGTCGAGACTTATCAAGACTTAGATCAAGCCAAAGAAGCGCTAGCAAATGAAAAAGTCGATGCTGTGATTTCTTATAAAAACGGTGAGTACCAGGTCGACTACGCAAACACAGACGCCTCCAAGACCTCTATGATACGACAAGTGTTACGAACGAGTATCGCCAGTGAAGGCACCGATCAGTTACTATCTCGTGTCAAACAAGCTCTTCCACAATTGGACTCGGACGCAAAAACACCAGAAATCAAGGAGTCTTATCAGTATGGAGATGAAGATACAAGCTTCTTTACCAGTATGATTCCGGTTTTGATAGGTTTTGTAGTTTTCTTTTTTGTCTTTTTGATTTCAGGTATGGCGCTTTTGAAAGAGCGCACCAGTGGAACACTAGAACGTTTGTTAGCTACACCAGTGAAACGATCTGAAATCGTCTATGGCTATATGTTGTCTTACGGTATTATTGCGATTTTTCAAACGGCAGTTGTCGTTTTAGCAGCAATTTGGCTACTAGATGTAGAAGTTGTAGGAAGTATTTTAAATGTTATAATAGTTAATGTGGTACTGGCTCTTGTAGCACTAGCTTTTGGAATTCTCTTGTCTACTCTAGCAAAATCAGAATTCCAAATGATACAATTTATCCCTCTCGTGATTATGCCTCAACTCTTTTTCTCAGGGATTATTCCATTGTCATCCATGGGAGAATGGGCTCCAACTGTGGGGAAATTTTTGCCATTAACCTATTCTGGTGATGCAATAAGCCAGATTATTCTTTACGGGCACAATCTTGGTGATATTTTGTCAAATCTTGGTGTTTTAATGATTTTCTTGATCATTTTAACAATTCTTAATATTGTTGGATTGCGTCGTTATCGTAAAGTTTAGAAATCAACATAAATAATGCTAAAAAGGTGTGAAGATTAGATGGATAAGACTGTTTTTGAATCGTTTGAAGATTACTTAGAAGAAGCGAATTACCCTCAAGGAAAGAAAAAAATCATGCAGGCAGCAGTGGATCTCATATCAACCAGGAGTTACCATGGGACCTCAACTCTTCACATAGCTGAGCGTGCTGGACTAAGCCAGGCAACTTTGTTTAAGTATTTTAAGACGAAGGATGATTTACTGACGGCTATTTTACATCCTGTAGTCCCAGGCATTTTCGGTAGTTTTTTTGAGGAACTCTTAGCTTTTGAAACGACAGAAGAGAGGGTTCGTTATCTCGTCCATGATCGTATGAGCTATCTCAAAAAAAATCGTGCTTTGATGAAAATCATTCTGCAGGAGAGTTTTTCAAATAAAAAACTAAAAAATGAACAGATTTTTATCTGGAATGCTATTCAAGATAAACTTCGAGTACTTCATAAGGAATTGCTAGCAGATCCACGTGTAAATCCAGAGTTAACGAGTCCTCAAATGGTTCGTATTTGTGTTGGCCCGTTGTTGGCTTACTTCGCTCAGCTTTATATCGTTAGTGACAACGGAGAAATAAAGGAAGAAGATCTAGACTTATTAGAAAAACAAATTTTAGGTGGTTTGTGGAAATAAGGGAGTTCTAGAAGAACTAAGGTTTATTTACTTGACTTTCAAACAAGCTAAAAAAGACATATTCTGCTTATTTCAGATTCATGTCTTTTTTGTTATTGGATTTGATATGTGTTTATAAGTCCTCAATCACTTTGCCAAAACAGAAACCGACTTCTCCAGCGGTGCAACGATTTCTCAAGTGTATGGAAGAGGAGATTTCTGGACTGATAAAGACAACTCCTTGACACTCCGTCAGTTTTTGATACAATAGTACAAAATTAGAGGAGGTGGACGATGATTCAGAAGCATGCGATTCCCATTTTAGAGTTTGACGACAATCCCCAGGCGGTCCTTATGCCAACACATGAGGGCTTGGATTTGAAGCTACCAAAGAAGTGTATCTATGCATTTTTGGAGGAGGAGATTGACCGCTACGCCCAGGAAGTAGGGGCGGATTGTGTTGGTGAGTTCGTTTCTGCCACCAAGACTTATCCAGTCTATGTCATCAACTACAAGGGTGAGAAGATTTGTCTGGCCCAGGCGCCCGTAGGCTCAGCCCCAGCTGCTCAGTTTATGGATTGGTTGATTGGCTATGGTGTGGAGCAAATCATTTCCACTGGAACCTGTGGTGTCCTAGCCGATATAGAGGAAAATGCCTTTCTAGTTCCTGTTCGCGCTTTGCGAGATGAGGGGACCAGCTACCATTATGTAGCGCCTTCTCGTTATATGGAGATGCAGATTGAGGCTGTCTCTGCCATTGAGCAAATCTTGGAGCAAATAGGCATTCCTTATGAGGAAGTTATGACCTGG
Organism: Streptococcus oralis; assembly: GCF_001579525.1. Lineage (GTDB taxonomy): Bacteria > Bacillota > Bacilli > Lactobacillales > Streptococcaceae > Streptococcus > Streptococcus oralis_M. Next base: position 73,979 of record NZ_KQ970790.1, read on the forward strand.
ACGACAGATGGTTTTTACCGAGAGACGGCTGAAAAGGTTGCTTATCGTAAGGAAGAAGGCTGTGCTGTTGTGGAGATGGAGTGTTCGGCTCTTGCGGCAGTAGCTCAGCTACGTGGGGTTGTCTGGGGAGAACTGCTCTTTACCGCAGATTCCTTGGCGGATCTAGACAACTACGACAGTCGTGACTGGGGTTCTGAAGCTTTTGACAAGGCACTCGAACTCTGTCTTGCCATTGTGCACTACATGTGAGTGTTCTGACTGTTTTTATGGTAGAATGTAGCTATGTTATTCAAATCTTTTTTGGAAAAAATCAAAACGAATCTGGCTCGTTTATCGCCAGCCCGTCGCATCTTTTTAAGTTTTGCCCTAGTAATCTTCTTGGGCTCGCTCCTTTTAAGCCTCCCCTTTGTGCAATCAGAAACGTCACAAGCGGCCTACTTTGATCATCTCTTTACAACGGTGTCCATGGTCTGTGTGACAGGGCTCTTCACCCAGCCGGTAGCCTCTACTTACAATATGTGGGGCCAGTTGATCTGTATGCTCTTGATCCAGATTGGTGGTTTGGGGCTCATGACCTTTATCGGAATCTTTTACATCCAAGGCAAGCAAAAGCTCAGCCTTCGTGGTCGTGAGACCATTCAAGAAAGTTTTAGTTATGGAGAAACCCAGTCCTTAAAGGACTTTATTCGCTCGATCTTTTTGACGACTTTTTTGGTGGAAGGGATTGGTGCCTTTCTCCTGAGTTTTCGCTTTATTCCTGAATTTGGCTGGGGCCGAGGGGTGTTAACCTCTATCTTTTTGGCTGTTTCAGCTTTCTGTAATGCTGGATTTGATAATTTTGGAAGTACGAGTTTGGTAGCCTTTCAAACGGACCCCTTGATCAATCTAGTGATTGCGGGTTTGATTATCACGGGTGGTCTAGGATTTATGGTCTGGTTTGACCTAGCGACCCAGATTGGGAAAAAGAAAAAACGCCGTCTGCGTTTCCATACCAAGTTGGTTCTCTTTTTAACGGCGGGAATTCTGCTCTTTGGAACCGTATCGACTTTGTTCATCGAGTGGAACAATCCTGGAACGATTGGAAATCTCAGCGCTCCAGAGAAACTACTGGTTAGTTTCTTCCAGACCGTCAGCATGAGAACGGCAGGCTTTGCTTCCATTGACTATACCCAGGCTCGACCGGTGACCTTGTTCATCTATATCCTACAGATGTTTCTAGGAGGGGCGCCTGGAGGGACAGCAGGGGGGCTCAAGATTACGACCTTCTTTGTCTTGTTGGTCTTTGCTCGTAGCGAACTATTGGGCTTGCCTCATGCCAATGTGGCTCGGAGGACCATTGAACCCCGAACTGTGCAAAAATCTTTCAGTGTCTTTATTATCTTCTTGCTAACATTCTTGCTGGGCTTGATCCTGCTAGGAATAACAGCAGAGGGAAATCCGCGCTTTATCTACCTCATGTTTGAGACCATTTCAGCCCTTGCGACAGTTGGGGTGACGGCAAATTTAACACCAGAGCTAGGCAAGATAGCCCTCAGTATCGTTATGTTGCTGATGTTTATCGGCCGTATTGGTCCCTTAACACTACTGGTCAGTGTAGCGGAATACCAGCCAGACAAGAAAGATACGATTCACTATATGAAAGCAGATATCACTATCGGATAAGAAAGGAAGAACGATGTCAGATCGGACAATTGGAATTTTAGGTTTGGGAATTTTTGGGAGCAGTGTTTTGGCTGCCCTAGCCAAGCATGACATGAATATCATTGCTATTGATGACCACGAGGAACGCATTAATCAATTTGAACCTGTGCTGGCGCGTGGGGTAGTTGGAGATATCACGGATGAAGAACTCCTTCTATCAGCGGGGATTGACACCTGTGATACCGTAGTTGTCGCAACGGGTGAAAATCTGGAGTCTAGTGTTCTCGCGGTCATGCACTGCAAGAGTCTCGGAGTGCCGACCGTCATTACCAAGGTCAAAAGTCATACAGCTAAAAAGGTTCTAGAAAAAATTGGGGCAGATGCAGTCATCTCACCAGAATTTGAAATGGGGCGCTCATTGGCACAGACCATCCTCTTTCATAACAGCGTAGACGTCTTTCAGCTAGACAAGAATGTATCGATTGTCGAGATGAAAATCCCCCAATCATGGGTAGGTAAAAGCCTCAGTCAGTTGGATTTGCGTGGGCGATACAACCTCAACGTACTTGGTTTTCGTGCTTACGAAAATGCTCCTCTGGATGTCCAATTCGGACCCAATGACCTCTTGCAGGCAGATGCCTACATCATGGCCGTCATTAATAACCAACATCTGGACACCCTAGCTGAACTGAGTGAGTAGGAGAGGAAGGACTACTCTCTTTCCAATAATTAACGAGTCAATATAAGTATTTTATAAGAGGGATTTAAGAAAAATTTTAACTTTTTCTTAATCCTTTTTAATTTTAGGAGATTATACTAGAGTCATCAAAAAAAAGAAAACTCTAAGGAGAATCCTATGAAATTCAATCCAAATCAGAGATATACTCGTTGGTCTATTCGCCGTCTCAGTGTCGGTGTTGCTTCAGTTGTTGTGGCCAGTGGCTTCTTTGTCCTAGTTGGTCAACCAAGTTCTGCACGTGCTGATGTCATCAATCCGACTCCTGCCCAAGTCGTGCCAGACGCAACTTCGGTGAGTGAAAAGAGCGACTTACCAGCAGAGCTTCTCAAAAAAGCAGTCGATGTAGCTCTTCCTTCAGAACAAGCAGACTCAGCACCTAAAGCAAGTGTGGATACGACAAGCTCTTCAGAAAAAGCGGACGCAACTGCTAAAGAGCCAGTGGTAGCACCAAAAGAAGAAGTGCAAGCACAACCTGACTCTAAGAAACAAACAGAAGATGCAGTTAAACCTGTGGAAAGTCCTGCGTCTACAGTTTCTGGACAAGACCGTGAAGCCAGTGAAGCGAAATCAGCGACCACCCCAGCTGAAGTGCAAAAAGGTGTGGCTGACAACACCAAAGACACAGTAGATGTCCCAGCTAGCTACCTTGACAAAGCCAATTTCCCAGGTCCATTCACAGCTGGTGTCAACCAAGTCATTCCATATGAATTCTTCGCTGGAGACGGCATGTTAACTCGTCTTATCTTGAAAGCATCCGATAAGGCTCCATGGTCAGACAATGGTTCAGCTAAAAATCCCGCTCTCCCACCAGTAGAGAAATTGGGCAAAGGCCTTTACTTCTACGAAGTGGATCTAGCAGGCACCCAAGGCAAATCAGATAAAGAGTTGCTTGACCTCTTGAAACAAAATGGTACACAAAGCTATAAGGCTACCATCAAAGTGTACGGTGCGAAAGACGGCAAGCCTGACTTAACTAATCTGGTAGCGACTAAAGATTTGACTGTTAATTTGAATGGTTTAACCACTCCAGCTGAAGTTCAAAAAGGTGTGGCTGACAACACCAAAGACACAGTAGATGTCCCAGCTAGCTACCTTGACAAAGCCAACTTCCCAGGACCATTCACAGCTGGTGTCAACCAAGTTATTCCATACGAATTCTTCGCTGGAGACGGCATGTTGACTCGCCTGATCTTGAAAGCATCCGACAAGGCTCCATGGTCAGACAACGGAACAGCTAAAAATCCCGCTCTCCCACCGGTAGAGAAATTGGGCAAAGGCCTTTACTTCTACGAAGTAGACTTGGCCGGAACCCAAGGCAAATCTGACAAAGAGTTGCTTGATCTCTTGAAACAAAATGGTACACAAAGCTATAAAGCTACTATCAAGGTGTACGGTGCGAAAGACGGCAAGCCTGACTTAACTAATCTGGTAGCAACTAAAGATTTGACTGTTAATTTGAATGGCTTGACCACATCAAGTCAGGTTAAAGACTCTGTTGTTAACAATGTCAAAGACATGATTGATGTTCCAGCTAGCTACCTTGATAAGGCTAAGGTTCCTGGACCTTTCTTGGCTGGTGTCAACCAAGTTATTCCATACGAAGCTTTTGGTGGTGATGGTATGTTGACTCGCCTCTTGTTAAAAGCCTCAGACAAAGCTCCATGGTCTGACAATGGAACAGCGAAGAACCCAGCACTATTGCCACTTGAAGGCTTGGCTAAAGGCCAATATTTCTACGAAGTGGATTTGAATGGCAACACGACAGGCAAAGATGGTCAGGCCTTGCTGGATCAACTTCGAGCTAACGGAACACGTACATACCTAGCTACTGTTAAAGTCTATGGTTCTAAAGATGGCAAACCTGATTTGACCAATCTGATTGCTACTCGTCAAGTAACGATTCAGCTTCGTGGAAAAGAAATGGCGACAATACCATCTCAACCAGATCAGATGAATACAAAGCCTTCTGAAACAGGCTCTACAGGTACGACTGAGAGTATGATGGGTACAAATCACCATATGTCAGATATGAAGGTTGATCAACCAGCTTCTAACCCAATGGCTAATATGATGAAAAAAGATGATAAAGCGATGCTACCAAATACTGGGGAAGCTAAAACGGCTACAGCTGGCCTTGGTATCTTTGGTCTAGCCTTGGCAGGTCTTGTTGGACTTTTGGGTTTGACAACCAAACGAGAAGATTAAGATTCAAATCACTTAAACATTAGAGAAAATAGTGTTATACTAAAGCAAGTATAACACTGTTTTTATCGAAGGAGTGTCAGATGAAAAAGACAATTTTGCTGGTTGATGATGAGATAGATATTCTAGATATTCAAAACCGCTATCTTATACAGGCAGGTTACGATGTTTTGGTCGCCCATGATGGTAAGGAGGGATTAGAACTTTTCAGAAAAAAATCTATCGACCTCATTATCACAGATATCATGATGCCCAATATGGACGGTTATGATTTTATCAGTGAAGTTCAGTATATCGCTCCGGATCAACCCTTCCTCTTTACAACTGCTAAGACAAGCGAACAGGATAAGATTTATGGATTAAGTTTGGGGGCAGATGATTTTATAGTCAAACCCTTTAGTCCACGCGAATTGGTTTTAAGAGTGAATAATATCTTGCGTCGCCTTAGCCGTGGAGGAGAGACAGAACAGATCGAGTTTGGTGACTTGGTAATCAACCATGTGACTCATGAAGTTCGCATTGGGGATCAACCTTTGGAATTGACAGTAAAATCCTTTGAACTTCTATGGGTATTAGCCAGCAATCCTGAGAGAGTCTTTTCAAAGACGGAACTTTACGAGAAGGTATGGCAAGAGGACTATGTGGATGATACCAATACACTCAATGTTCATATCCATGCTTTGAGGCAAGAGTTGACCAAGTATACGAATTCAAATGCTCCCGCTATCAAAACTGTCTGGGGTTTGGGTTATAAGATGGAAAAACCAAGAGGTAGAAAATGAAATTAAAAAACTATATTTTAGTGGGGTATCTAGTGTCGACTCTACTAACGATTTTGGTCGTTTTCTGGGCAGTCCAACGAATGTTGATCGAGAAAAGTGAAGTTTACTTTCTAGTTGGAATGACCTTGATTGCTAGTTTCATTGGCGCTGCAGTGAGCATCTTTCTTTTGTCGCCAGTGTTCTCTTCTCTGAAACATTTGAAAAAACAAGCTCAGGATATAGCAAGCAAGGATTTCAGCACAGAAATCGAAACCAAAGGCCCATTAGAATTTCAAGAGCTGGGCCAGGCTTTTAATGACATGTCCCACAATTTGCAAGCCACCTTTCAATCACTTGATGAGAGCGAGCAAGAAAAGAGAATGATGATTGCGCAGCTCTCTCACGATATTAAAACTCCCATTACCTCCATTCAGGTTACTGTGGAGGGCATTCTAGATGGAGTGATTAAGGAAGAGGAGCGGCTCCACTATTTAACCACGATTGGTCGGCAAACTGAGCGTCTAAACAAGCTAGTGGAGGAATTGGATGTTTTGACTCTTAACACACAACCTCAAGATACTGCTGATGAGGAAGTCGAAGAGGTCTTTTTAGATCAGTTGCTGATTGAGTCAATGAGTGAATTCCAGCTCCAGATTGAACAAGAGGAGCGAGATGTTTACATTCAAGTATCACCTGAGTCGGCGAAAATCAAGAGCCATTCTGACAAACTTTCTCGTATTCTGGTCAATTTGTTAAACAATGCCTTTAAATATTCAGAACCAGGAACCAGAATCGAGGTTCTTGCCCAATTAACAGAACAAGAATTGACAATCAGTGTGAAAGACGAGGGGCAGGGGATCCTTCCTGAAGATTTGGAAAAGATCTTTAAACGACTTTATCGTGTAGAAACTTCGCGCAATATGAAGACGGGTGGGCATGGCTTAGGTCTTGCGATTGCACGAGAACTAGCCCATCAGCTTGGTGGCGAAATCACAGCAGAAAGTCAGTATGGCTTAGGAAGCAAGTTTACATTCAGCCTCAATTTGAAATAAAGCCGTATGATATAGATACCATTTTAAAGTAAAACTAAAGGTAAGAGTCTTATTTAGAGAATATGAAAACCAGCACTTCCAAAAAATCAGTTGACAAAAAATGTAAGTTATTTTATAATAAGTACACTTATATTAAAAGGAGTGTCAAAATGGAATTTAGTTTTAGTTTAAACATAAGAGCAACAAAAGAGGCTGTCTGGACCTATTATGAAAATATTGAGAAGTGGTATGATTGGGAAGAAGATTTAAAAAATATTACATTAAAAGGTGGATTTGAGACGGGTTCATACGGAACTATGGAACTCGAAGGAATGCCCCCTATGGAATATCAGCTCACACTTGTAAAACCTCTTGAAGAATTTTGGGATAAAACGGCAACTCCATTCGGTGATATTCTTTTTGGTCATCAAATTATTGAGAATAATGATGGCACTGTAAATGTAAAACATACTGTATCTTTGGATAGTGAAGACAAGCAACATCTAGAATTTTTAAGTCAAGTCTTTTCAGATGTTCCTCACTCTATTTTCATTCTAAAAAACCACTTAGAAAGATAGAGGGAGTGCTGCTTGTTGACACTGTAATATTAAAATAATTTAGTTCAACTGATAAATCCCTTTACAAATCTAGCTTTTCATGGTACAATAGCCTTTGTGTGAAATAGCAGCAGGAAAGCATGAAGCTCGTCAACAGGTGTCTTATGACAAGTAACCTTGGCTGTTTAGGCGAAGGGCATCTGCACGAATCAGGGCTTTCTAAGTGACTATTTCCACCGAAATATTATTTATATCAGGAGGACATACACATGTCACGTTATACAGGACCATCTTGGAAACAAGCTCGTCGCCTTGGCCTTTCACTTACAGGTACAGGTAAAGAATTGGCACGTCGTAACTACGTACCAGGACAACACGGACCAAACAACCGTTCTAAATTGTCAGAATACGGTTTGCAATTGGCTGAAAAACAAAAACTTCGTTTCACTTACGGTGTAGGTGAAAAACAATTCCGTAACTTGTTCGTACAAGCTACAAAAATCAAAGGCGGAATCCTAGGTTTCAACTTCATGCTTCTTTTGGAACGTCGTTTGGATAACGTTGTTTACCGTCTTGGTCTTGCGACTACTCGTCGTCAAGCTCGTCAATTCGTAAACCACGGTCACATCCTTGTTGACGGAAAACGCGTTGATATCCCATCATACCGCGTAACTCCAGGTCAAGTGATCTCAGTTCGTGAAAAATCATTGAAAGTTCCAGCAATCCTTGAAGCTGTTGAAGCAACTCTTGGACGTCCAGCATTCGTATCATTCGACGCTGAAAAATTGGAAGGTTCATTGACACGCTTGCCAGAACGCGACGAAATCAACCCAGAAATCAACGAAGCACTTGTCGTTGAATTCTACAACAAAATGCTTTAATTTTAAGAAATATCTTACAGAAAGCCTACAACAGTGGGCTTTTTGCTTTGCCTTAAAAAACTATAGAACACTTCTTAACTGTGAAGGAGGATAAAAAATTCCCTGCAAAATGAAATTGCAAGGAACTTTTGTTAATGGTTATGGGCAAGCCAGACGGAATACTTTTTCCCGAGCCAGAGAGCAAAGAGGAGATTGATGACGACGATGCCTGAACCGACCAGTGAAAATAGGAAAAATTCGCTAGTCGAAACCTGCCACAAATGCACGATGTCGATAATCAAATAAGTACTGATAGGAAAACAAAGGATAGAAGTGATGAGAGCAGGGATATACTTGCGAAGAAGGATTGATTGTCCGATATGGAGCAAGAGATGAAGTGCAAAGGCTACAAATCCCCCCAACCAAACTAATTCGAGCGCTCTAGATTGAGTAAAATACGCTAATAAAGTGATGGATAAGACAAGAATAAACTCCTCAAAAACAGCAAGGGCAAATCCCTCTGTTGTAATTCCTTTGTGAATCTTGAGAATAGCTGGAGCCTTTTGAGCCAGCAAGGTTTCGTTGAGATGAATCCAAGGGATAAGACCGATAATTTCTTCCATATCGTGAAAGATAAAGAGTAGCGGGAATATCCAAAGATAAAATGCCATAAATCTCTCCTGAAAAGTTATAGATCGCTAACCAATAAAGCAAAAAACGCCCAGTAAGGCGTTTTGAGCTAGGTGTGCTTATTTAACTTCTGTAAACACAACGTGCTTGCGAAGTTTTGGTGAGTATTTCTTCAATTGAAGACGGTCTGGAGTGTTACGTTTGTTTTTAGAAGTAAGGTACAAGCGTTCACCAGATTCTTTGTGTTCAAGTGTGATATTTACGCGCATGGTATCTCCCTTCTATTATTCAGCTGATGCAGCTTTAGCGATTTTACGTCCTTTGTAGTATCCTTTAAGTGATACACGGTGAGAACGTGAGTAATCTCCAGTAGTTTCGTCAAAGTTTACAGATGGAGCTGTTACTTTGTAGTGTGTACGACGTTTGTTTTTCTTCGCTTTTGAAGTGCGACGTGCAGGTACTGCCATTTTGATTTCTCCTTTTAAGATATAATTCAGTTAGGTTTGATTTTCATCAACTTTAATAGTATATCAAAACTTTTTTGTAAAGTAAAGTTACTTGACAAAAAAAGATGAAAAAATTCTCCCGTCTGACCCAGCAGACAGGAGAAGGTGTTAAATATCAATCTCAAATGGTTCGTCAATGGTTTCTGATACGTATTTTCCGTCTTTCTTTCGTTGTTTGACACATTCTGTGAGGAGATATTCGATTTGCCCATTGACTGAACGAAAGTCGTCTTCTGCCCATGATGCGAGTGCAGCGTATAACTTTGTTGAGAGTCGAAGGGGGATCTGCTTTTTTTTAGCTTCAGCCATCTTTAGTAAAGACTTCCTGCGTTGACAATTGGTTGTGCATCATGATTGCCACAGAGAACGACTAGGAGATTTGAAACCATGGCAGCTTTTCGTTCTTCGTCAAGTTCTACCAACTCTCCTTCATTGAGACGTTCTAGTGCCATTTCAACCATACCCACAGCGCCCTCTACAATCATCTTACGGGCATCAATAATAGCTGATGCTTGTTGACGTTGAAGCATGACAGCAGCAATTTCTGGTGCATAAGCTAGGTAAGTAATACGTGCTTCAAGGATTTCCAAGCCAGCGTCCTCTACGCGACTTTGAATCTCTTCACGAATACGGTTAGCTACAATCTCACTAGAACCGCGGAGGCTTCCTTCATCGGCTTGCCCATCACCTGTAGTATCTACATTAGGAGACACATCGTAAGGATAAATGCGGACAATATTACGAAGGGCGCTATCACACTGCAATGAGAGATATTCTTTATAGTTATCAACGTTGAAGACTGCTTTGGCTGTATCGACAACTCTCCAAGTTACCGCGATTCCGATTTCTACGGGATTTCCTAGACAATCATTGATTTTTTGGCGAGAATTGCTCAAGGTCATAACCTTGAGGGAAATCTGTTTCTTGCCAATTTCAAGATTTACATCATTGCCATTTGATGATTTCATTCCCGAAAAAGGAGATTTTGTGCTAACATCTCCACTTTGACCAAGTCGAGTGTGGTTTGCAGGGTTGACTGCTATGCTAAAAGGATTGACAAAGTAAAAACCAGGTTCTTTGATGGTACCTGTATAATTACCAAAGAGGGTCAAAACCAGAGCTTCTTGAGGTTTGACAACTTTTAAACCAGCATGAGCTAGAACTGAAATTAAGATTAATAAAAGACCGATAATAATTCCAAAAACGTTTTCCGAACCAGCACCCATTATAAATATAAAGATACCAAGTACGAGTGTCAATTCAATGAGAATTAATGCGAATACACCATTTGGTTTTGAATTGATTAGTTTTTCAGTCATAAGAATGACCTCCTGTTATGTGATATCTAAATGATATCACTTTAATTTGTAAAGTCAAGAAATAAATGTAACATTTTTAAAGAAAATATCACTGTATAGAATTTTCTGAAAATTCAAGAATTTTCTTCTGTTCATTGCTTTTAAAATGTGCTATAATAGTAAAAACTGAAATGGGAGGGATAAGATGACTGAATTAGATAAACGTCACCGCAGTAGCATTTATGACAGTATGGTTAAATCACCAAACCGTGCTATGCTTCGTGCGACTGGTATGACAGATAAGGACTTTGAGACACCGATTGTTGGGGTCATTTCGACTTGGGCGGAAAATACACCATGTAACATTCATTTGCATGATTTTGGGAAATTGGCCAAAGAAGGTGTCAAATCGGCAGGTGCTTGGCCTGTTCAGTTTGGGACCATTACCGTAGCGGACGGGATTGCCATGGGAACGCCTGGTATGCGCTTCTCTCTAACATCTCGTGATATTATTGCGGATTCTATCGAAGCTGCTATGGGGGGCCACAACGTCGATGCCTTTGTCGCTATCGGTGGTTGTGACAAGAACATGCCTGGTTCCATGATTGCCATTGCCAATATGGATATCCCAGCTATTTTCGCCTATGGTGGGACCATTGCACCGGGAAATCTTGATGGCAAAGACATTGACTTGGTTTCTGTCTTTGAAGGGATCGGGAAATGGAACCACGGTGACATGACAGCTGAGGACGTGAAGCGTCTTGAATGTAATGCCTGCCCTGGCCCTGGTGGCTGTGGTGGTATGTACACAGCTAATACCATGGCGACTGCTATTGAAGTTCTAGGGATGAGTTTGCCAGGATCTTCATCTCACCCAGCTGAATCAGCCGACAAGAAAGAAGATATCGAAGCAGCAGGACGAGCTGTTGTCAAGATGCTGGAGCTTGGTCTCAAACCATCAGATATCTTGACTCGTGAAGCTTTTGAAGATGCCATCACTGTAACGATGGCTCTCGGTGGTTCTACAAATGCCACTCTTCACTTACTTGCCATTGCCCATGCGGCTAATGTTGACTTGTCACTTGAGGACTTCAATACAATCCAAGAACGTGTGCCTCACTTGGCCGACTTGAAACCATCTGGTCAGTATGTCTTCCAAGACCTCTACGAAGTCGGTGGTGTGCCAGCGGTTATGAAATATCTCTTGGCAAATGGTTTCCTTCATGGCGACCGTATCACATGTACTGGTAAGACAGTCGCTGAAAACTTGGCTGACTTTGCAGACCTTACACCAGGCCAAAAAGTCATTATGCCACTTGAAAATCCAAAACGTGCAGACGGTCCGCTTATCATCTTGAACGGGAACCTTGCCCCTGACGGTGCGGTTGCTAAAGTATCAGGTGTGAAAGTGCGTCGTCACGTTGGACCTGCTAAGGTCTTTGACTCAGAAGAAGATGCGATTCGGGCCGTTCTGACAGATGAAATTGTTGATGGTGATGTTGTCGTTGTTCGTTTCGTGGGACCTAAGGGTGGTCCTGGTATGCCTGAGATGCTATCACTTTCATCAATGATCGTTGGTAAAGGTCAAGGAGACAAGGTTGCCCTCTTGACAGACGGCCGTTTCTCTGGTGGTACTTATGGTCTGGTTGTTGGACATATCGCTCCTGAAGCTCAGGATGGTGGACCGATTGCCTACCTTCGTACTGGCGATATCGTTACGGTTGACCAAGATACCAAAGAAATTTCCATGGCCGTATCCGAAGAAGAACTTGAAAAACGCAAGGCAGAAACAACCTTGCCACCACTTTACAGCCGTGGTGTTCTCGGTAAATATGCCCATATCGTATCATCTGCTTCACGCGGAGCCGTGACAGACTTCTGGAATATGGACAAGTCAGGTAAAAAATAAACTCATACTCTTCGAAAATCAAATTCAAACCACGTCAACGTCGCCTTGCCGTAGGTATGGTTACTGACTTCGTCAGTTCTATCCACAACCTTAAAACGCTGTTTTGAGCAACCTGCGCCTAGTTTCCTAGTTTGCTCTTTGATTTTCATTGAGTATCAAAAAGCAAGCCATTTTCGGCTTGCTTCTTTTCATCTTCAAAAGTGATTTGCCTAATTAACGAGGTGGCAGTCCAAGGGCAATACGGCCGTAGCGGCTGATTCGTGTGATCTTCCAGGCAGGCGACCAGGTAACTTCAACCTTGACGTCCTCGATACCCTCGATTTGTTTTAGACCTGCGACGATTTCGATAGGCAAACTTTCGGCACAATCACAGGCAGTATCGGTGAAGGTCATGACAATCTTACAGAGACCCGTTTCATCCAGATTGATTTCATAAATCAACCCTAGATTGTACACATCCAATTCCACATCTGTATCAAAAACCTTCTCTAGTTTTTCGATAATTTGGTCTTGTAAGGCCAAAGCGCGGTCATTGATTTTGATATCGTCTCTCATAACAGTCCCTCCACGTGATAAATATCCTCTATTTTCTCATAATTCTGACAATTTAGCAAGTTTTTGATGAATTTTCTGAAAAAGACTCTCTTGAGATTTTCTACTCTTACTGTTTTAATCCCTCTATTTATGGTAAAATAAGACTATTAAGTTTAAAGAGGATTCCCTATGAAATTACAAAAACCAAAAGGAACACAGGATATTCTACCTGCTGAGTCTGCCAAGTGGCAGTACGTTGAGGGCTTTGCCCGTGAGATTTTCAAGCGCTATAACTATGCAGAAGTGCGTACACCTATTTTTGAGCATTACGAGGTCATCAGTCGCTCTGTCGGAGATACAACGGATATCGTAACCAAGGAAATGTACGATTTCTATGACAAGGGTGACCGCCATATCACTCTTCGTCCTGAAGGAACTGCGCCCGTTGTCCGTTCCTATGTGGAAAATAAACTCTTTGCTCCAGAAGTGCAAAAGCCAAGTAAGTTCTATTACATGGGACCTATGTTCCGTTATGAGCGTCCGCAAGCAGGTCGTTTGCGCCAGTTCCACCAGATCGGTGTTGAGTGTTTTGGCTCAAGCAATCCAGCTACCGATGTGGAAACCATCGCTATGGCAGCCCATTTCTTGAAAGAGATTGGCATTAAAGATGTGAAACTGCACCTTAACACTCTCGGAAATCCTGAGAGCCGTGCTGCTTATCGTCAGGCCTTAATTGACTATTTGACACCGCTCAAGGAGACCTTGTCTAAGGATAGCCAACGTCGCTTGGAGGAAAACCCTCTCCGTGTCTTGGACTCTAAGGAAAAAGAAGACAAGGTGGCAGTAGAGAATGCGCCGTCTATCTTGGACTTCCTTGATGAAGAAAGCCAATCCCACTTTGATGCCGTCCGTCAGATGTTGGAAAATCTGGGTGTAGACTATATCATCGATACCAATATGGTGCGCGGTCTGGACTACTACAACCACACGATTTTCGAGTTTATCACTGAGATCGAGGGCAATGAATTGACTGTCTGTGCGGGTGGTCGTTACGATGGTTTGGTTGCTTACTTTGGTGGTCCTGAAACTGCTGGATTTGGTTTTGGACTTGGTGTAGAGCGACTGCTTCTCATCCTTGAAAAGCAAGGTGTAACCCTCCCTATCGAAAATGCACTAGATGTTTATATCGCAGTCTTGGGTGAAGGAGCAAATGTTAAGGCCTTGGAATTGGTACAAACCCTTCGCCAACAAGGATTCAAAGCAGAGCGTGATTATCTCAACCGGAAGCTCAAAGCTCAGTTCAAGTCAGCCGATGTCTTTGCGGCTAAGACTCTCATTACTCTAGGCGAGAGTGAAGTTGAAAGCGGACAAGTGACAGTTAAGAACAACCAAACTCGAGAAGAAGTTCAAGTATCACTTGAGACCATTAGCCAAAACTTTTCAGAAATATTTGAAAAATTAGGCTTTTAATAGTAGAAAAACTGGTCAGGACCTTACTCCTGACTCTCTTTTTCCTGGGATCAACATTGCTCTTGCTTGCTCCAAAATATCTTTATAAAATCATTACTACCGTTTCTATTTTTGCAAGAGGAATTCGCTTATTATCCCTTTTAGTTGCGACTGTATTCCACATTTTTATCAAAATGATGCGAATAACAATGCTAAGTCTTCATTTCAAATAGGAGTCTTTTATGAAATTACTTAAAAATCTTGGCTGGTTTCTTCTAGCTGTTTTATCCTTTTTCTTTGGCTATGGTCTGGTTCAGAGTATGGCTTTATCAGCGCTTGACCTAGGGGCTTCGATCTTTGGAGTCTTGCCACTCTATATCGCCCTGTCAGGAGCCTATGTTTATGGAGTTTACAGATGGTATCAGACAGAAAAGGTTAGCATCCAGACAACAGCTTTTAATCGTTATATCTGGTTGCCAACTCTGGTTTTGCTAGTGGCGATTATAGCCCAGTTCTTTTTGCCAGAAGATCCGTCAGTCAATCAACAAATCGTATCACAACTGACAGTTGCTCAGCCTGTATTTGGTTTCTTTATGGTGGTAGTCTTTGCTCCTCTGACGGAAGAACTCATCTTTAGAGGGATGCTGGCGCGTTATCTCTTTCCTAAGCAAAACAACAGTAAACAGACAGCTCTGTTTCTCCTCGTATCAAGTGTGCTTTTTGCCTTGATTCATTTTCCAGGGACTTTGCAACAGTTTTTAGTTTATGCCAGTCTGGGATTGAGTTTGGGACTGGCTTATGTGAGCCGAAAAGGTCTTCTTTACAGCATTTCTCTCCACGCTTTGAATAATTTAATCGGCTTTTTGATGATACTCATGCTATAATAGAGTCAGGAGGTCACATGAAACGAGTAATTTTATTAGCAGTGATACAGGCGGTCGTTCTCTTCTTTATCATCGGGGCACTTGCCTATGCCTTTAAAGGCGATTTCTTTTACAACTATCTAGCAGTTGTCTTTGCGCCTATTGCAGGTGTCTTGCGTTTTGCTTCGGCTTATGCGACGGAGATTGTTCTACCTAAAAAGGCAGCTGAGATTGCTGAAAAGCGTAAAAAAGGTTAAGAATCATAATCAGAGAATCCGATGACGTTTTCATTGGATTTTTTGTCTGTTCGTTTTGATTTCTAAAGACAATCAAACTTTTCTGCTGATTTTCATGAAGTGCCTGCGCTTTTATGGTAAAATAGTAACAGAATAAAAGAGGAGAGAAAACATGAAACGTAGTATGTATGCTGGTCGTGTTCGTGAGGAACATATCGGACAAGAAATTACTTTGAAAGGATGGGTTGGTCGTCGTCGTGACCTAGGTGGTTTGATCTTTATCGACCTTCGTGACCGTGAAGGGATCATGCAGTTGGTTATCAACCCTGAAAAAGTATCTGCAGAGGTCATGGCAACAGCTGAAAGCCTTCGTAGCGAATTTGTCATCGAGGTGACTGGGCAAGTCGCTGCGCGTGAGCAAGCCAATGATAAATTGCCGACTGGTGCGGTTGAATTGAACGTGACAGCTTTGACGGTGCTTAATACAGCCAAAACAACGCCTTTTGAGATTAAGGATGGGATTGAGGTAAACGATGATACACGTTTGCGTTACCGTTACCTTGATCTTCGTCGTCCAGAAATGCTAGAAAACCTTAAGCTTCGTGCCAAGGTGACCCACTCTATCCGTAACTACTTGGATGAGTTGGAGTTTATCGATGTGGAGACACCATTCCTTTCTAAGTCAACGCCAGAAGGGGCGCGTGACTATTTGGTGCCATCTCGTGTCAATAAAGGGCATTTCTACGCTCTTCCTCAGAGCCCACAAATCACTAAACAGCTCTTGATGAATGCTGGGTTTGACCGTTACTACCAAATCGTCAAATGTTTCCGTGACGAGGACTTGCGTGGTGACCGTCAGCCTGAGTTTACTCAGGTCGACTTAGAAACGTCTTTCCTTACGGAGCAAGAGATTCAAGATATCACAGAAGGCTTGATTGCGCGCGTGATGAAAGAAACCAAAGGCATTGACGTGACGCTTCCATTCCCTCGTATGAAGTATGATGACGCGATGTCTCTCTATGGTTCTGATAAGCCAGATACTCGTTTTGACATGTTGCTTCAGGACTTGACAGAAGTGGTCAAGGGTGTTGATTTTAAAGTCTTCTCAGAAGCACCTGCTGTTAAAGCCATTGTGGTCAAAGGAGCTGCGGATAACTACTCACGTAAAGACATTGACAAGATGACTGAAGTAGCCAGACAGTACGGTGCCAAAGGTCTTGCTTGGGTCAAGGTTGTGGATGGAGAATTAAACGGACCAGTTGCCAAGTTCTTGACTGGGATCCAAGCAGAATTGACTGCAGCGCTTGATCTTGAAGATAAGGACTTGGTTCTCTTTGTGGCAGATACGCTTGAGGTAGCCAATGCAACACTAGGCGCCCTTCGTGGCCGTATCGCCAAAGAGCTGGGCTTGATTGATAACGATAAATTCAATTTCCTTTGGGTAGTTGACTGGCCAATGTTTGAATGGTCTGAAGAAGAAGGTCGCTACATGAGCGCCCATCATCCATTTACCCTTCCTCAAGCAGATACTGCTCATGAGCTTGAAGGTGATTTGGCTAAGGTTCGTGCCATTGCCTACGATATCGTCTTGAACGGCTATGAGCTTGGTGGTGGTAGTCTTCGTATCAACCAAAAAGACCTTCAAGAACGCATGTTTAAGGCTCTTGGTTTCTCGGCTGAAGAAGCAAATGACCAGTTTGGTTTCCTTCTTGAGGCTATGGACTATGGTTTCCCACCACACGGTGGTTTGGCTATCGGACTTGACCGTTTTGTGATGCTCTTAGCAGGAGAAGAAAATATCCGCGAAGTCATTGCCTTCCCTAAGAACAACAAGGCAACCGACCCAATGACACAAGCTCCATCAACAGTCGCTCTCAAACAATTAGAGGAACTCAGCTTACAAGTAGAAGAAGATGAAACAAGCAAAACAAATTAAGCGGTGGCGCTATTATCTGCGCCGCTTTGCTTATCAGATAAAAATCTTACGAGTTTTACAAAGTATCTCTCGGGAAAAATATGATGAGAAAATCTCGGCTTCTCTGGTCTATGGATTTTTGTCAGCGGTAGCAGTCAATTTCTTTTTTCAACCAGGACACGTTTACTCCAGTGGTGCGACGGGTCTGGCACAGATTATCTCTGCCTTGAGTAATCACTGGTTTGGTTTTTACATTCCGATATCGCTAACCTTTTATGCTATCAATTTTCCGTTGATGATTTTGGCTTGGTATCAGATTGGGCATAAGTTTACAATCTTTACCTTTATCACAGTATCCATGAGTTCCCTCTTTATCCAGCTTGTGCCAGTTGTGACCTTGACAGAGGATCCCATCATCAATGCCCTTTTTGGGGGAGTTGTCATGGGCTTGGGAATTGGTTTTGCGCTCCGTAACAATATTTCTAGCGGAGGTACAGATATCGTCAGTCTGACCATTCGAAAGAAAACGGGCAAGAATGTCGGCAGTATTTCTTTCTTGGTAAATGGAACCATCATGCTGATAGCAGGCCTGACCTTTGGTTGGAAATACGCCCTCTACTCCATGATTACCATCTTTGTATCAAGCCGTGTGACAGACGCGGTCTTTACCAAGCAAAAACGCATGCAGGCCATGATTGTGACCAATAATCCTGACAAGGTAATCGCAAAAATCCATAAAAAATTGCACCGCGGAGCAACCATGATCCACGATGCAGAAGGAACCTATAATCATGAGAGAAAAGCAGTCTTGATTACAGTTATCACACGAGCAGAGTTTAATGATTTTAAACACATCATGAAACAGGTCGATCCGACAGCCTTTGTCTCTGTATCCGAAAATGTCCACATCCTAGGACGATTCGTAGAAACAGACAATTAATAATACTCAAAAGACCAGCCTTGGGGCTGGTCTTTATTTTTCGATAATTTTGTGTCCAATCAACTGGCGGTAACAAATCTGTTTATTGTTTTTAGCATCGTTGATGATCTGGAGAATGGTTTCAAAGGAAACGCGCCCAAGTTCCAGACTATTGATATCCACATAAGCTACAAGATCAAGTCGAGGATTGACAGAGTCGAAACTCAAGACAGGAACTTTTAGCTGATGCTTACTGATGTAGTCACAAACCCCTTCTGCAAGGAGACTATCGGTTGTGATAATAGCGTCAATCTGTGGATCGTGATTGAACAGGAGTTCACTGAATTGATACCCTTTTTCTTCTAGAAATTCGGTTGCAAAGTAGGTTAAGTTAGTATCAATCGGAAGTTGGTGTTGTTTGAGTGCGGACTCATAGCCAGTTAGACGATCTTGCGTTACGAAGAGTCGCTTTGTCCCCCCGATGAAGGCAATTCGTTTGCATCCTTTTTTGATGAAATACTCTGTCGCATCAAAGCCCGCCTGTACATTGTCATTATCAACAAGAGGGATAAAGGGTGAAGTAGATTTTCCGAGAATGAGGAAAGGGAACTGCTCATCGGCTACTAGTTTGACCAGAGGATCCTCTTCCTCAGCGTAGAGGAAAATCAAACCGTCAACACGCTTGCCATAAACCATCTGAGAAATTGCATTAAGACGTTCTTTCTCATCTTTTCCTGTTGCAATCTGAATAGCGTAGTGGTTTTCAGACGCGACTTGGGCGATACCACGAAGGACAGATGGGAAGAAAGGATTTTGGTAAAAGGCATCCGAGTCATCAGGGAGCACCAAGCCGATAACCTGAGTATAGCTACTTACCAAGCTACGAGCATTGAGATTGGGATGGTAGTTGAGCTCCTCCATAGCCTTGCGAACTCGTTTTTTGGTTTCATCACTAATCGTTGATTTATTTTGAATGACGCGGGTAACAGTTGAAGGTGAGACACCTGCTACTTTAGCCACATCTTTAATCGTCACGGGCATAAAAATCTCCTATTTATGATAATCTGGATCACGGAAATGTGTCTTGTAAAAAATAGTGACCAGATACAGAACAAAAAGAATGTTTTGTACAGTGATAAGAGTTGTCATATTTTGGCCAAAAAGTCCCAAAATAAGCGTAATCAGAGTGGGTAATCCTAAACAGTTCAAGATAAAATGGTAGCACTCTTTAAAGGTCCTAAATGAAAAGAGGCGTGATTTTTTGGTGATATAAAGGAGAAGACTAGCTCCAAGAGAGACAATGAAGAAATTCAATCCAAAGAGGAAGCTAGCACCAAGAACGAGAAAGAGACTGATATAGACCCGATTTTGTTGGTACCAATCTTTAGAAATGGCCTGGGTTAGATCTTCCTTACTCTGGAAACTCTCCGTTTGAATCACGTGGTAGCGAATGCGAGTCAGTTCCTTGCTTTCCTTGCTGATGATGAGTTCTTCCGTATCAAAATGAAGTTGCAGGTCCTTTGGCAATTCTTTGCTTTGGCTTGGGCCAATCAAAAGAGAAGGCTGCTGATTCTTAGTGCCTGAGTAGTTCAGCTTTCCATCAACGATTTGTGCATTCTCTGACAAGTCCATGATCGCTTCATCTGTCAGTGGAGTGTAGACATTATCGATAAAGGTATCCAGTGGATACGTCTCCTGAGAGCTGTTTTGAATGGCAATCGGAACCATAGACAAGCTGATGAGGAAAATGCTCGTAAAGAGAAGCTGAAACCAGTTGAGACCGAAACGTTTTGATAGGGGCTTACGAAATCCCCAGATACTAGAGAAATACGAGAATGGATATGGAAGCATAGGCATCTTTCTAAAAGTGTTTTCTATATGAGTATTATTATATAGAGAAATGTGCTTTATTTCAAGTCTAGTAGATAAATTGCTGATTGAAAAGCGGATTTTGCTACTATTTGCGATCTTGTGTCCAATCCTGCAGCTTTAGCAACAAGCTCCAAAATGAAAAAAGGGTGGCGGGGATAAATTATCCCTTGTCGCCACCACTTGTAAGTCCTGAAACAAAGTTCTTTTGTAAGAAGAAGAAGAGTGTACAGATTGGAAGAGCGATGAGGATAGCACCTGCTGAGAAGTAGGCAATCTTCAAGTTCTTCACATTGTTGACGAAGGTTTGGAGACCAACGGCAACTGTAAAGTATTCTTTCTCACGAAGCAAGAAACTAGAGAGGATATAGTCTCCGAAAGGTCCCATGAAGGCCCAGAGGGCTTGTACCGCAACCATTGGGCGAACAAGAGGGAGGACGATTTGCCAGAAGCGACGGAAGTGTCCTGCACCATCAAGTTTTGCTGATTCGTCAAGAGACATTGGCACGGTATCAAAGTAACCTTTCATGAGCCAAGCATTCATCGGAATACCTCCACCGACGTAGAGGAAGATGAGGAACCAGCTATGGTTAAGGGCGTTCAACATAAGTGCCATAACGAAGAAGGCAGTCAAGGCGGCCATGGTTGGTACCATTTGGATGATTAAGAAGAAGACCAAACTTTGCTTACGAGCCAAGAAGTTGTATCGGCTGTAGGCATAACCAGCAAGTACGATGATACTTGTTTGAACAACCATGGTAATCAAGGCGATAATCAAGGTATTGAGATACCAAGTGCCGTATAAGGTTTCAGTAAAGAGTCCTTTAAAGTTATCAAAATTGAAGTCGATGTTGGTATCGAGTTTAAAGGCTGCGACGTTACCTGCTTTAAAGGCTGACATGATAGTAATCAAAAGTGGATAGATAATCACGATTGATAGGCCAATCAAGTAGAGGTAAGTGAGGGTTTGAGTCAGTCTACGTTTGAGTTTGATTGAGTTATTCATCTTAGACGTCCTCCATATCAAATGCGTGTAGTTTCTTGAATGCGATCATAGAGATAGAGATGACAATGATTGAGATAATTAAGGTAACAGCTGCCGCCATAGAGTATTGAGGAGATGTACCTGTTGTCAAACGGTAAATCCATGAAATCAAGATATCAGTTGAACCGGCTCCGCCTCCGACAGTACCAGGACCTCCACCATTAAAGAGATACATGATAGAGAAGTTGTTAAAGTTGAAGGTGTATTGGCTGATCAATGTTGGAGCTGCAACAGCCAAAATCATTGGGAAAGTGATGTTGCGGAATTTTTGCCAAGCATTAGCACCATCGATGTAAGCCGCTTCGTAGAGGTCGTTAGGAATAGACTGCAAGATACCCAAGGTCAAAACGTAAATGTATGGGAATCCTAGCCAACCTTGCATCATAATCAAGGCAATCTTAGTCCAAGTTGGGTCTGTTTTCCAAGGGATAAGAGCTCCATCTAGGAAAGGAAGAACCTTAGACAAAAGAGGCAAGACTTGGGTGTTGATAGCACCGACACTATCATTAAACATATTTGAGAATGTCAAGATAGTGATGAAGGCTGGAACTGCCCAAGGAAGAAGGAAAATAACACCAAAGATACGTTTTCCTTTGATAAATGGTTGATTGGCAATGATTGCTGTAAAGATACCAATAACAATCTGCAAAGTAGAAGCAGCTAAAGCCCAGATAATGGTCCAAGAAAGAACGGAACCAAAGGCTGAACGGAAGGTACTCAAGCTCCAGATGTTTGTGAAGTTCGTCAAACCAACCCAGTCCAACAATTTATTTGGTGGTAAGTGTTGGAAGTCATAGTTGGTAAAGGCAATCATCAAGGTTACGATAACTGGGAAGATAATGGCGAAGGTCATGGCAACGTAAGATGGAATGATCAAGAGGTAAGGGAAACCATTCTCATAAATTCCTTTAATCAAGTCCTTGAAGGTACGAGCCACAGGAATACCGTTATTGATACGTTTAGCAGTCGTATGTGCATCTTTAATATTTGCGAAATAAAAGAGTACATAAACGACTACAAAGATTAAATGGAAGGCACCACGAATCAGCATAAATAGGGAATTATCACGACCTGGTTTATCACCAAGAGTGATGAGATTGCTCAATTCAGGTGCTGCAAGTGCTAGGAAGTAGAGGACAAATACAAGAGTTACACCAAGGAAGATAAAACCTTTGGCTTTTTGTTTATTGTAAATCTGTCCTAACCCAGGAATGATAGACAGCAGGGCTGCTTTACTAGGCTGTTGCTTTTCCATAATAACTCCTTTCATAGGATACTGGTTTCTAATTAAAACCTAAATTATATATGTTTTTGATTGATAAATTCAAAGGGGGATTTGAATTCCACCCCCCTTGAACAAATTTTTTATTCACCAAATTTTTGTTTGATTGTTTCTTTGATCAATGTTACAGCATCGTTAGCAGCTGTTTTAGCATCTTTTTGACCACTTACAGCATCAAAGAGCATATTTTTCGCTGGATCCCAAACTGCAGACATTTGAGAGATGTTTGGTAGTGGTTGAGTGTTCTTGAACTGTTTGATAACAGCTGTTGTCAACTCATCGTTTTTACCTTCAGCGTATGAACGAGCCTCAGTATTAGCTGGGATTTCGTTAGTCTTATCATATAATACTTTTTGTTGTTCAGTTGAAACAAGGAAGTCTACAAATTTTTGAGAAGCTTCAAGGTTCTTAACGGCTTGAGGAATGACCCAAGCTTTACCACCACCGAATGGAGTATATTCTTTTCCATTTGGAAGAGTTGGGATAGTCGCAACTCCGTAGTTTACTTTAGCATCTTTAAAGGCTTGAGCTTTCCAAGGTCCGTCGATGATAGCAGCTGTTTTACCTTCTTGGAAATGAGTTTGGATTAAGTTTGGAGCACCTTCAGTATCTTGCATACCTTTAGGCCATTTTTCATACCAAGATTTAGCATATTCGATACCTTTGATTGCTCCGTCGTTTGCAAGTCCGATATCTTTAGGATCTTTACCGTTTTGGCCAAATACATAACCACCATTACCGGCAAGAAGTCCGTAAGCGTAGTAGAAGTTTGTCCAGTCAGCTAGGAAGGCAGTAGTTTTGCCGTCTTCACCAGCGAATGCATATTTGCTATCTTTAGCAAGGTTTTCTAAATCAGCAAAAGTTTTTGGAGCTTCTTTTATCAAGTCTTTGTTGTAGTACATAACGAGTGACTCGATAACGGCAGGAGCACCGTAAACTTTACCATTAGCAGACGTTACAAGAGATTTAGTTGTGTCGTCTGTTTTAGCACCATCGCTCAATTTCACTTCTGAAAGTTGTCCGTCAGAACCCAGGCTACCCACACGATCGTATGGTGCCATCATAACATCAGGGACATTACCAGATTGGTTGTCAAGGGAAAGTTTATCAAGACCTCCTAGCGCATCACCAGTTTTAACAGTAACTTTTACTCCAGAATCTTTTTCATAAGCTTTAGCAACCTCTTCAATATAGCTCTTGTATCCCTCGTCTACATATACAGTGAGTTCTTTTGCTTCCATTGCTTCAGATGAACCAGAATCAGCTGCTTTGTCAGCAGATTTGCTTCCGCAAGCTACCAAGAGCAAGCTAGCGAGAGTAGCAGTTCCGAGCACAGCAGCACTCTTCATGAATTTAGATGACATAGTGTATTCCTCCTAAAGAATAACAGTATAATTTATTTAGAAAACGCAAACGTTTTCTTTTATGAGCTTAGTATAGCACAAATAGAAAACGGTTGCAAGCTTTTTTAAAAAGTTTTTTAAAAAAATTTTAAGGTTTCAAATATTTGTTAAAGCCCATATATAGGAAAGAACTTAAAATGTTTGTTTTTTTAAAAATTGAAAATATATTAGGAAAACGATTGCGTAAATTTGGCTCGATTTTTCAGAAAATAGAGCAGATGTTTGGAATGAATTATCTTAAATCAGATAATCTTTTAAATTTTTTTTGCTCATTTCATAAAATATCAGTGGGAACAAGATTTGTTTGATTAAAATAATTCAAAAAATTTTTTTAAAAACGCTTGCATTTGTGTTTAAAATACGCTATACTTAACTTAACGCAAACGTTTGCGCCTTGTTGCGCAACGTTTTATAACAAACACATGAGGTGCTATTATGAAAAAACGTCAAAGTGGTGTGTTGATGCACATCTCTTCTCTACCAGGAGCATACGGGATTGGATCATTTGGGCAGACTGCCTATGATTTCGTTGACTTCTTGGTTCGTACCAAGCAACGTTACTGGCAAATCCTCCCTCTTGGGACAACCAGCTATGGAGATTCTCCATACCAATCATTCTCAGCCTTTGCTGGAAATACGCATTTTATCGACCTTGATATCTTGGTAGAGCAAGGCTTGTTGGAAGCTAGCGATCTTAAAGGTGTTGACTTTGGTAGTGATGCATCGGAAGTCGACTATGCGAAGATTTATTATGCACGTCGCCCTCTTTTGGAGAAGGCAGTTAAACGTTTCTTGGAAGTGGGAGACGTCAAAGCTTTTGAGAAGTTTGCTCAAGACAACCAATCGTGGCTTGAACTCTTCGCAGAATATATGGCGATTAAAGAGCATTTTGACAATCTTGCTTGGACAGAATGGCCAGATGCAGATGCTCGTGCTCGCAAAGCTTCAGCACTTGAAAGCTACCGTGAGAAATTGGCAGACAAGTTGGTTTACCATCATGTGACTCAATACTTCTTCTTCCAACAATGGTTGAAATTGAAAGCCTACGCTAACGATAACCACATCGAGATTGTTGGAGATATGCCTATCTACGTTGCGGAAGATTCAAGCGACATGTGGGCAAATCCACATCTTTTCAAGACAGATGCCAATGGTAAAGCAACTTGCATCGCAGGTTGCCCACCAGATGAGTTTTCTGCCACTGGTCAGCTTTGGGGGAACCCAATCTATGACTGGGAAGCGATGGACAAAGACGGGTATAAATGGTGGATTGAACGCTTGCGCGAAAGCTTCAAAATCTACGATATCGTTCGTATCGACCACTTCCGCGGTTTCGAATCTTACTGGGAAATTCCTGCTGGTTCCGATACAGCAGCCCCTGGTAAATGGGTGAAAGGTCCAGGCTACAAACTCTTCGCAGCCGTTAAGGAAGAGCTTGGTGAGCTAAACATCATCGCAGAAGACCTCGGTTTCATGACAGATGAAGTCATCGAGTTGCGTGAGCGTACTGGCTTCCCAGGGATGAAGATTCTTCAATTCGCCTTTAACCCAGAAGACGAAAGTATTGATAGCCCACACTTAGCACCTGCCAACTCTGTTATGTACACAGGCACACACGATAACAATACGGTCCTTGGTTGGTACCGTAATGAAATCGATGATCCAACTCGTGAATACATGGCTCGTTACACGAACCGTAAAGAGTACGAAACAGTGCCACATGCAATGCTTCGCACAGTCTTTTCATCCGTTAGCTTCATGGCTATTGCAACTATGCAAGATTTGCTAGAACTAGATGAGTCAGCTCGTATGAACTTCCCATCTACTCTTGGCGGAAACTGGTCATGGCGTATGACTGAAGACCAATTGACACCAGCTGTTGAAGAAACTTTGCTTGACTTGACTACAATTTATCGCCGAATTAATGAAAATTTGGTAGAATTAAAGAAATAAGACAATATCAGGAGACACAAAAATGTTACCATTAAACGAATTTGTACAAAAGCGTTACAATAAATCTATCGCAGAATGTAGCAATGAAGAGCTTTACCTTGCTCTTCTCAACTACAGCAAACTTGCAAGTAGCCAAAAACCAGTCAACACTGGTAAGAAGAAAGTTTACTACATCTCAGCTGAGTTTTTGATTGGTAAACTCTTGTCAAACAACTTGATCAACCTTGGTCTTTACGACGATGTGAAAAAAGAACTTGCTGCTGCAGGTAAAGAGTTGATCGAAATCGAAGAAGTAGAATTGGAACCATCACTTGGTAACGGTGGTTTGGGACGTTTGGCAGCCTGCTTTATCGACTCAATCGCTACACTTGGTTTGAATGGAGACGGTGTTGGTTTGAACTACCACTTCGGTCTTTTCCAACAAGTTCTTAAAAACAACCAACAAGAAACAATTCCTAACGCTTGGTTGACAGAGCAAAACTGGTTGGTTCGCTCAAGCCGTAGCTACCAAGTGCCATTTGCACACTTCACCTTGACATCTACTCTTTACGATATCGATGTACCTGGTTACAAGACAGCTACTAAAAACCGCTTGCGTTTGTTTGACTTGGATTCAGTTGATTCTTCTATCATCGAAGACGGTATCAACTTTGATAAGACAGATATCGCTCGCAACTTGACTCTCTTCCTTTACCCAGACGATAGCGACAAGCAAGGTGAATTGCTCCGTATCTTCCAACAATACTTCATGGTTTCAAACGGTGCGCAATTGATCATCGACGAAGCAATCGAAAAAGGAAGCAACTTGCATGACCTTGCAGACTACGCTGTTGTACAAATCAACGATACTCACCCATCAATGGTGATTCCTGAATTGATCCGTCTCTTGACTGCGCGTGGTATCGAGCTTGATGAAGCAATCTCAATCGTACGTAGCATGACTGCCTACACTAACCACACAATCCTTGCTGAAGCCCTTGAAAAATGGCCTCTTGAATTCTTGGAAGAAGTGGTTCCTCACTTGGTACCAATCATCGAAGAATTGGACCGTCGTGTGAAGGCAGAATACAAAGATCCAGCTGTTCAAATCATCGATGAGAGCGGACGTGTTCATATGGCTCACATGGATATCCACTATGGATATAGCGTAAACGGGGTTGCGGCTCTTCACACTGAGATCTTGAAGAACTCAGAGTTGAAAGCCTTCTACGACATTTACCCAGAAAAATTCAACAACAAAACAAACGGAATCACTTTCCGTCGTTGGCTCATGCATGCTAACCCAAGCTTGTCTCACTACTTGGATGAGATTCTTGGACATGGTTGGCACCATGAAGCAGATGAGCTTGAAAAACTCTTGTCATACGAAGACAAGGCTGCTGTTAAAGAAAAATTGGAAAGCATCAAGGCTCACAACAAACGTAAATTGGCTCGTCACTTGAAAGAACACCAAGGTGTGGAAATCAATACAAACTCTATCTTTGACATCCAAATCAAACGTCTTCACGAGTACAAACGCCAACAAATGAACGCTTTGTATGTGATCCACAAATACCTTGATATTAAGGCTGGTAACATCCCTGCTCGTCCGATTACTGTCTTCTTTGGTGGTAAAGCAGCTCCTGCCTACACAATTGCCCAAGACATCATCCACTTGATCCTTTGCTTGTCAGAAGTGATTGCTAACGACCCAGCAGTAGCTCCACACTTGCAAGTGGTTATGGTTGAAAACTACAACGTTACTGCAGCAAGCTTCCTTATCCCAGCATGTGACATCTCAGAACAAATCTCACTTGCTTCTAAAGAAGCTTCAGGTACTGGTAACATGAAATTCATGTTGAACGGTGCTTTGACTCTTGGTACTATGGACGGAGCTAACGTGGAAATCGCTGAATTGGTTGGCGACGAAAACATCTACATCTTCGGTGAAGATTCAGAAACTGTTATCGACCTTTACGCAAAAGCAGCTTACAAGTCAAGCGAATTCTATGCTCGTGAAGCTATCAAACCATTGGTTGACTTCATCGTCAGCGATGCTGTTCTTGCAGTAGGTAAGAAAGAACGCTTGGAACGTCTTTACAACGAATTAATCAACAAAGACTGGTTCATGACTCTCCTTGACTTGGAAGACTACATCAAGGTGAAAGAGCAAATGCTTGCTGACTACGAAGACCGTGACGCATGGTTGGATAAAGTTATCGTCAACATTGCCAAAGCAGGATTCTTCTCATCTGACCGTACAATCGCTCAGTACAACGAAGATATCTGGCACTTGAACTAAGAATTACATAATTTAAACCCGTACCTTGAAGGTGCGGGTTTTGTCTTATCTGAAAAATTGGTTTACAAAGCTTTCCCAAGCAGAATCTTTGCTTCGATGGTAATCTCAGTCAGTTGGCTCCAGTCAATATTGGTTTGATCAACGTGAAAGAGGAGAGGCGTCATGGCAAGCAGGGCTTGGCGTTGCTCTGCTGTGATCGGTTTGGTTAGGGAAGCTATTTGGCTAGATTGGATGCTGAAGTGTTCCTGGAAATGTTCCTTGATATCTTGATTAGAATAATCCTTCTTTGTCAGCTGGTCCTGCGCCATTTGACGGATTTCTTTGAGGTGATTTTCAGTTGGGATGACCTTGATTAAAATACCATCTTTGGATAAAACGCGACGAAATTCCCCATAGTTGGCAGGCGAAAAGATATCAAGCAGGATATCCATGCTGGCGTCTTTTATAGGGAGACGAGCCAGGTCACCAACAAACCAGTTGACCGCCCAGTTGGGTTCGCACTTGGTAGCGATTTGAACGGAATCTTTGGAAATATCAAAGGCGTAGAAGGTTTTGTCAGGATGACTTTCTTGGAGCTTGCGAGAGTAGAAGCCTTCACCACAGCCGATATCCAAGACTTTTTTTGCGGATGGTTTAGTGGCTAGTATGCCCGAGATGCCTTCTAAAATATCCTGATAAAACCCAGCTTCTAGGATTTCTTGGCGGTTTTGAAAGTTTTCCTTGTCGTAGTTGGCAGATTGCTTGATTTGAGGAGCCAGATTGACATAGCCGAATTTTGCCAAGTCAAAAGAATGGCGATTGCTACACTTGAGACTAGTTTCGACCAAGGTCAGTTTTTCTTGGCAGATGGGGCAGGCAAAGGCAGTCGCGGCAACAAAGCGTTGGAGTTTTGGTTTGAGGTTTGTATTCATAGTTTTAGTCTAGCAAAAAAAGGACTGGATGGCAAATGCCTCCAGTCTGCTTTTTTAGTATGTAAGAACGAAGTATTTTTTCTTCCCACGGCGGATAACAGTGAGTTCGTTTTCTAACTTATCTGCGTCACTCAAGACATAGTCAAGGTCTTGGATACGGTCGCCGTTGACGTAGATGGCTCCATTTTGGACATCTTCACGGGCTTGACGTTTTGAATTCACCACACCAGATGACACGAGGAGTTCCACGATATTGTGATTTTCATCTGCCTGTACTTGGTAGTTTGGCACGCCACGGAGTCCTTGTTTGAGTTCTTTAACAGAAAGGTTTTTGATGTTTCCGGCAAAGAGTTGCTCTGTGATGTTAAGAGCTTCCTTGTAGGCTTCTTCGCCGTGAACAAGTGTTACGACTTCACGAGCCAAGACTTTCTGAGCCAAGCGTTCGTGTGGCGCCGCTTCAAACTGTTTGCGGATGTCTTCGATCTCATCAAGTGTCAAGAAAGTAAAGATTTTCAAGAAGCGAACAGCGTCAGCGTCCATGACGTTCATCCAGAATTGGTACATTTCGTATGGGGAAGTCTTTTCAGGATTGAGCCAGACTGCGTTTCCTTCTGATTTACCAAATTTCTTACCAGTTGCGTCTGTGATGAGTGGAACAGTGATAACGTGACCAGTCTTGTCAGCCTTACGACGAAGCAATTCGGTACCAGCAGTCATATTTCCCCATTGGTCAGAACCACCGATTTGAAGGGTTACATTGTGCTCTTGGTTGAGGACAAAGAAGTCGTACCCTTGCATGATTTGGTAGGCAAATTCAGTGTAAGAAATCCCTGTTTCAATCCGTTTTTTCACAGACTCCTTACTCATCATGTAGTTGACAGTGAAGTATTTTCCGATATCACGGAGGAAGTCAATGAAGCTGATGCTGCCAAACCAGTCGTAGTTGTTGACCATGACAGCTTTATTTTCACCATTTTCAAAGTCAAGAAAGCGAGAAAGTTGTCCTTGGATAGACTTGACCCAGCCATCTACTGTGTCTTTTGTTTGGAGACTACGCTCAGCATCTTTGAAGGACGGATCTCCGATGAGACCTGTAGCACCGCCAACGAGCGCATAAGGTTTGTGACCTGCTAACTGCAAACGACGACTTGTCAAGATTGCGACAAGGTGACCGAGGTGAAGGCTGTCAGCAGTTGGATCGTAGCCAGTATAATAAGAAACTTGACCTTCTTCTAGGGCTTTACGCAAAGCTTTTTCATCAGTCGTTTGAAAAATCAAACCACGCTCTTTTAGCTCATCAAAAATGTGCATGTGTCTTTTCTCCTTTTTAAAATATTGTTTCTACCTATTGTATCACAAACTTGATTAATAGCCTAGTGGAATAGGGAAGAAAGTGGCTATTTTATTGAAAGTTTCCCTTTTATGGTATAATAGAGAAAGCGAGGACATTCATGAAAGAAAGAATTAATGAATTAAAAACAAAAATGCTGCATTTTTTCCAGCAGCTAATGCAACGGATTGCAAAATGGAAGAAAAGACTAGCAGAAAAATTAGCTAATAAGAAAACCGGTAAAAAGGGGACCTCTTCTGACAAAGTTAGAAAGGCTGGGTCTATTTTTGCTAAAGTTTTGAGTGGGTTTAAAATAGTTTTTAACACTCTCTTTATCCTAGGCTTTATCGGTGGACTGTTTGGCGCTGGTGTAGCTATGGGTTATGGAGTCGCTCTATTTGACAAGGCCCAGGTCCCTCAAGCAGAAGAGTTGGTCAAGCAAGTGAAGGATATTGCCTCTATCTCAGAAATCACTTATTCTGACGGCAGTACCATTGCCTCGATCGAGGGCGATTTATTGCGCACTTCAGTCGCTTCAGATGCTATCTCAGATAACCTTAAGAAAGCTATTGTTGCGACAGAGGACGAGCATTTCAATGAGCACAAGGGAGTTGTGCCTAAGGCCGTTATTCGTGCGACTTTGGGAACCTTTGTCGGTCTAGGCTCGTCTAGTGGTGGTTCGACCTTGACCCAGCAGGTCATCAAGCAGCAAGTGGTGGGGGATGCTCCAACTCTAGCTCGTAAGGCTAAGGAGATTATTGATGCTCTAGCTTTAGAACGGGCTATGGGTAAGGATGAGATTTTGACAACCTACCTTAACATAGCTCCTTTTGGTCGCAATCATAAAGGCCAAAATATTGCAGGTGCTCAGCAGGCTGCAGAAGGAATCTTTGGGGTCAATGCTTCGGATTTAACGGTCCCTCAAGCTGCCTTTATCGCAGGATTGCCACAGAGTCCAATCAGTTATTCTCCTTATGAATCTGATGGTAGTATGAAGAGTGATGAGGATATGGCTCTGGGAATCAAGCGTGCCAAGGATGTCCTCTACAACATGTACCGGACAGGGGCTCTAAGTCAGGAAGACTACGATAAGTACAAAGATTATGACTTTAAGAAAGACTTCCTACCATCAGGTAGTGTTAGTGGTACTTCACGTGACTATCTCTACTATGCAACCTTGGCAGAAGCTACTGATCGCATGTATGATTACCTCGTCCAACGAGATAATGTTTCTGCGCAAGAATTAAAGAATGAGTCCATTCAGAAATCCTATCGTGATTTAGCCACTAAGGAAATTGAAAATGGTGGATATAAGATTACGACAACTATCAATAAAAATGTTCATGCTGCGATGCAAAATGCGGTTGCGACCTACGGCTACCTGCTAGATGATTCGACAGGTCAGCCTGAGGTGGGGAATGTCCTCATGGACAACCAAACGGGAGCTATCCTTGGATTTGTTGGTGGTCGTAATTATCAAGAAAATCAGAACAATCACGCTATCGATACCAAGCGTTCTCCAGCTTCAACCACGAAGCCTATATTGGCCTATGGTATCGCTATTGACCAAGGTTTGATGGGAAGTGCAAGTATTTTATCAAACTATCCTACCAACTTCTCAAATGGGAATCCCATCATGTATGTCAATAGTCCTGGTACGGGCATGATGACATTGGGAGAAGCCCTTAACTATTCATGGAATATCCCAGCCTACTGGACGTATCGTACGCTTCGAGAGAAGGGTGTGGATGTCAAAGGCTATATGGAAAAAATGGGTTACGAAATCCCAGAATATGGGATTGAAAGTTTACCGATGGGTGGGGGGATTGACGTTACAGTTGCCCAGCATACCAACGGATATCAAACTCTGGCCAACAATGGAGTTTACCATAAGAAACATATGATCGCGAAGATCGAGTCAACGGATGGCCGATTGGTATACGAGCACAAGGATGAGCCTGTCCAGGTTTATTCGAAAGCGACAGCAACCATCATGCAAAGTCTCCTTCGGGATGTTATCTCATCTCGGATTACCTCAAGTTTCCAGACGGACTTGACGACTATCAATCCATCCCTAGCTAGTGCTGACTGGATCGGAAAAACTGGTACGACCAATGAAGATGAAAATATGTGGCTCATGCTTTCTACACCTCGCTTGACTTTGGGTGGCTGGTTAGGTCACGATGACAACCGACCACTAGCCAAAGGAGCAGGCCACTACCGTAATGCCAACTATATGGCCCACTTGGTCAATGCTATCCAACAAGCTGAACCTGGAATATGGGGGAATGAGCGCTTTAATCTGGATCCAAGTGTGACCAAGTCACAAGTTCTCCGATCTACAGGGCAAAAACCAGGCAAGGTTTCCATCAATGGGAAAGAAATAGAAGTTTCTGGATCAACAGTAACGAGCTACTGGGCTACTAAAGAAGGTGCCCCAGTGACCACCTATCGCTTTGCTATTGGAGGAAGCGATGCAGATTATCTGAACGCATGGAAGAATATTCTAGGAAGCATTCCAGCAGTGACTCCTCCAAGCTCAAGTTCAAACAGTAGCAGTAGTTCTGGAAGTTCAAGTTCGAGTGGAAATACTCAAAGTGGTTCTTCAGGACGTTCACGTTTATTTAATCGTTAAGAAAGAGTAGTAGCAAGATTAGTAATTTCTCCTTGTTGCTACTTTTTTCTTTGTTGGTTTCGTGTTACAATAATAATATGAATCATTATCAGAAAAAGATTGTTAAGGGAACAGTATACTCGCTACTCTCAGGCCTAATCTGGGGGATTTGTGGGATTTTAGGAGAGTATTTTTTCACTCATTATCCAGTATCTTCTGGCTGGATTACTTCTATGCGTTTATTAGTGGCGGGGAGTTTGGTTTTAGGTCTATCTGCTTTTCAGTTGCGTAGCCGCTTGTTGGACATCTGGCGTGATAAGAAAAATTATCTACCTTTTTTAGCCTATGCTATTCTAGGTATTTTTTCTGTGCAGTTTTTCTTCTATCTCTGCGTTGAGTATTCCAATGCGACGACGGCGACCATTTTGCAATTTATCAGCCCAGTTTTTATCCTGTTTTACAATCGAATCATTTACCAGAAGAAGGCTTCGATTACAGCTGTGTTCTATGTTTTGATTGCCATGCTAGGTGTTTTTTTGATGGCTACAAAAGGGGATTTGTCCCAGTTATCCATGACACCTTTGGCTCTAGTGACAGGTTTGCTCAGTGCAGTAGGGGTCATGTTTAATGTTATCCTTCCTCAGCGTTTTGCACGGCGCTACGGTTTCGTTCCGACTGTTGGTTGGGGGATGATTCTGGCAGGGATCTTTAGTAATTTCCTTTACCCTATTTATCGGATAAGTTTTCAAGTGGACCTGGTGAGTGTGCTGATTTGTCTGACGATTGCCGTGTTTGGTACTGCTTTTGCTTTCTTCCTATCTATGAAGGCTGTGTCACTCGTTTCCCCGCTGGTTGTATCAGTAGTGAGTGCTAGCGAACCGCTCTCTTCAGCTTTATTAAGTGTTCTTTTTCTGGGATTGGTCATGGATGGTTTTTTGGCATTAGCTATGGTGTTGATTATCGTTCCGATGATTTTCTTATCTGTAGAAGAAGCAAAACAAGCCAAGTAAAGATGATTATTTGATAGTTGAGGCTTCAAATTTGAGGCCTTTTTTGGTAGAATAGGTATCATTATAACGAACTAGGAGGCGCCTATGACTGCTACAAAAATGAACGCTCAAGAAATTATCCAATTTATCGCCAATGCTGAAAAGAAAACCAGTGTCAAAGTAACCTTTGAAGGACAACTTGCAACTGCTGTGCCTAGCTCTGTTGTCAAACTAGGAAATGTTTTATTCGGAGACTGGAAGGACGTTGCTCCGCTTCTTGAAGGTTTAGTAGAAAATCAAGACTATGTTGTTGAGCAAGATGCTCGTAATTCTGCAGTTCCTTTGCTAGACAAACGTGCTATTAACGCTCGTATCGAGCCCGGTGCGATTATCCGTGACCAGGTTGAAATTGGTGACAATGCTGTTATCATGATGGGAGCTGTTATCAATATCGGTGCTGAAATCGGTGCTGGAACCATGATTGACATGGGTGCCATCCTTGGTGGCCGTGCTATCGTTGGGAAAAACAGTCACGTTGGTGCAGGTGCAGTTTTGGCAGGTGTGATTGAGCCAGCTAGTGCTGAACCAGTCCGTGTCGGAGACAATGTTCTTATCGGTGCCAATGCAGTGGTTATTGAAGGAGTCCAAATCGGTAGTGGTTCAGTTGTCGCTGCAGGAGCTATCGTTACCCAAGATGTTCCAGAAAATGTGGTAGTAGCAGGTGTTCCGGCTCGTATCATCAAAGAAATTGATGCCCAAACCCAACAAAAAACAGCGCTAGAGGATGCGCTTCGTACCTTGTAATTGTAAAAGTAAAAAAGAGGCGGAACCCTTTTTCCAGCCTCTTTCTGCTATATAGGAGGACAGATAGATGTTAGATTTGATTCAGACTAGACGAGATTTGCACCAGATTCCAGAGATTGGCTTGGAAGAGTTCAAGACTCAGGCTTATTTGCTGGATGTGATTGAAAAATTGACTACGGGCAAGGATTTTGTTCAGGTTCGTACTTGGCGAACAGGTATTTTGGTCTACCTGCAGGGAAATCAGCCGGAACGAACCATTGGTTGGCGAACAGACATTGATGGTCTGCCTATCGTCGAACAAACAGGACTGCCTTTTGCCTCTCAACACCAAGGTCGCATGCATGCCTGTGGCCATGATTTTCATATGACCATTGCCTTGGGCTGTCTCGAACGCGCACTTGAGGAGCAACCCGAGAATAATCTGCTTTTTCTGTTTCAACCTGCTGAAGAAAATGAAGCTGGTGGTATGCTCATGTATGAGGATGGTGCTTTTGGAGATTGGTTGCCAGACCAGTTTTATGGTCTCCATGTTCGTCCGGATCTAAAGGTTGGACAGATTGCGACCAATACCCACACTCTCTTTGCAGGGACTTGTGAAGTGAAGATTCGTTTCAAAGGAAAAGGGGGGCACGCAGCCTTCCCGCATGAAGCCAATGACGCCTTGGTGGCGGCTAGTTACTTTGTAACCCAGGTGCAGTCAGTTGTCAGCCGCAATGTCAATCCCATCGAGGGAGC
Organism: Streptococcus oralis; assembly: GCF_001579525.1. Taxonomy (GTDB): domain Bacteria; phylum Bacillota; class Bacilli; order Lactobacillales; family Streptococcaceae; genus Streptococcus; species Streptococcus oralis_M. The sequence goes on from NZ_KQ970790.1 coordinate 109,245, forward strand.
GGTGGTGACCTTTGGCCTTTTCCAAGCTGGAACAACCAACAATGTCATTACAGACACAGCCTTTTTACATGGAACCATTCGCGCCTTGACTCAGGACATGAGCCTCTTGGTACAAAAAAGAGTCAAGACAGTCGCAGAAGGGGTTGCAGCAGCCTTTGATATGGAAGTCGATGTAGAACTCAAACAAGGGGGCTACCTACCTGTTGAGAACAATCCAGCCTTGGCGCGTGAACTGATGGACTTTTTTGAAGAGAAAGACGGAATCGAGTTGATTGATATCGAGCCTGCTATGACGGGTGAGGACTTTGGTTATCTCCTTTCGAAGGTAGATGGCGTTATGTTTTGGCTGGGTATCGATAGTCCCTACGCCCTTCATCATCCTCAGATGAGTCCTAAGGAAGAAGCCTTAGCCATTGGGGTAGATGCAGTCTCTAGTTTCTTAACAAAGAAGGCAGCAGAGTAGAGGAGTTGTCTATGAAAGCAGAACTACGCAAGAAAATTTTGCAAGAAATGAAGGCTTTATCTCAGGAGCAAAAACAGGCTATGGATCGAGTTTTAACTGAGCGTTTCTTACAACACCCTTTTTACCAAAAAGCCAAGATCATCGCAACCTATCTCTCCTTCCCTCATGAATTTCAAACGCAAGAACTGATTGAGCAGGCGCTGAAGGACGGCAAGAAGGTCCTGATACCCAAAACCTATCCCAAGGGGCGCATGGAATTTGTGGTATATGATCCGAAGCAGTTGGCAAAAACTTCCTTTGGTTTACTGGAACCGCAAGGAGACTTGGAAGTTGTGGATCCGTCTCAGATTGATTTAATCCATGTTCCGGGTTTGGCTTTTACAACAGAGGGCTATCGGATCGGATATGGTGGAGGATATTATGACCGCTATCTGGAACATTTTGCTGGGCAGAGCCTGAGTACAATCTATCCTTGTCAAGTTCAGGAGTTTAACTCGGAAAACCATGATATTCCCGTCCAGGAGGTGCTAATCTATGAAGGAAATCTTTGATAAACGTTATCCTGTGACTAGTTTCTTCCTCCTAGTAACCGCATTGGTATTTCTCTTGATGTTGGTTCTTACAGGTTTAAATTTTGAACGAGCAGATACCTTGCTTCAGTTTGGAGCCATGTATGGACCGATCATTCGCCTGTTCCCCGAGCAGATTTGGCGCCTTTTTTCGGCTATATTTGTGCATATCGGATGGGAGCATTTCATTGTCAATATGATTTCGCTCTACTTTCTTGGACAACAGGTGGAGGAGATTTTCGGCCCCAAGCAGTTCTTTTTTCTCTATCTCTTATCAGGAATGATGGGCAACCTCTTTGTGTTTGCTTTCACACCGAAAGTCCTAGCAGCAGGGGCCTCCACTTCTCTTTACGGACTATTTGCTGCGATTATCGTTTTGCGCTATGCGACTCGCAGCCCCTATATCCAGCAGTTGGGGCAATCCTATCTGACGCTTTTCGTTATAAATATCATTGGAAGTATTCTGATTCCAGGAATCAGCCTAGCAGGCCATATCGGAGGTGCAGTAGGCGGTGCTTTTCTAGCAGTCATCTTCCCAGTCAAATGGGAGAGAAAGATGTATAGTACCAGCCAGCGAATTGGAGCAACTGTACTTTTTATCGCACTAGCCGTTTTCCTTTGCTATAAGGGAATGAGCTATGTGTAGCGGGAATAGTTAAATGAGCACCGGTTCGGTTGCTAATAAGTCATCTTCAAAGATGGCTTTTTGGTTGCAAAATTGGAAGGATAGCGAGTTTTTTGTATCTTACGATTTGATGAATTTGTCTTATCTTTAATAGACTAAAAAATGCTATAATAGTCAATGATAAAAGAATGGACGAGGTAGTCAAATGGAAAATTGCGTTTACATCATTTCAGGTCCTCCTGGTGTTGGGAAAAGCACAGTCAGTAAGGAGTTGGCTTATTCTTTTAAGAAGAGTGCAGTAATTGAAGGCGACATGATTTATTTAATGATTAAAGGAGGACTCGTGGCTCCTTGGGAAGATGATGGTTATTATATGGATTTATTTTGGGATAATATCATCAGTCTAATCAATAATTTCATTGACCGAGGCATTACCGTTGTGATAGAATATGTCATTTTTGAAGAGCAACTAAAGAAAATTGCAACTTTCTTAAAAGAAAAACAAATCAGTTTAAAATACTGTATCCTGCTGGCTGAAGAAGAAACCTTGAAAAAACGAGATTCCTTAAGGAAAGAAATTGAGAGAACAGGCGATTTATCAATCCAGTCAAGAAATGAGTTCTTAGCTAATAATATCAAAAAAAATCACTTGCTGTTTACAGATCAGTTAGATGCTAGAGAAACGGTTCGAATCATCAAAACGTCAAGCAGATTTGTGTTTGAAATTCTGTAGTCAGTGGCAAAGTACCAAGATTGAGATGGAAGATTGACAGAGACACTTCAGCAATTTTAAACCGCATGCAATTTTTGTAAAGTAAAAGCATCTCTAGAGAACAAATTCTAGAGATGCTTTTTTTACATATGCAAGATGGATTATTCCCCCCCAGCCAGCTCTTTTCCGAGTTGGATGAGGTAGTCTTTCAAGTCGTCTTTGACTTGTGGATGTTTGAGAGCGTAGTCGATGGAGGTTTTCATAAAGCCAAACTTGTCTCCGACATCGTAACGAGCCCCTTTGAACTCACGAGCAAATACACGTTGTGTTTTATTGAGGGTATCGATTGCATCTGTCAGCTGAATTTCATTTCCTGCACCTGGAGCTTGGTTTTCAAGGATTTGGAAGATTTCAGGTGTGAGGAGGTAGCGTCCAATAATAGCAAGGTCGCTAGGAGCATCCTCTGGTGCTGGTTTTTCAACAAAGGTTTCAACACTGTAAAGACCATCTTTTCCTTCGCCTTGCGGAGCAATAACCCCGTAAGCAGATACTTCGTCATGAGGGACTGGCATGACAGCGATAGTAGACGCGTGGGTACGCTCGTAGTCATCCATGAGTTGTTTGGTAAGTGGAACAGCCTTTTCGTCTGTGATATCCATCAAGTCATCACCAAGCATAACGACAAAAGGTTCATTTCCAACGAAAGCCTTGGCTTGCAAAACAGCATCGCCGAGACCACGTGGATGCGTTTGGCGGATAAAATGCAGGCGCATGCCAGTTGTTTCATCAACTAGCTTCAAAAGATCTGTTTTCCCTTTTTCTTTGAGGTTGTATTCCAATTCAAAGTTTGAATCGAAGTGGTCCTCGATGGAACGTTTTGACTTACCTGTAACAACCAAGATATCTTCGATACCAGATTTGAGAGCTTCTTCAACGATAAACTGGATAGTAGGTTTGTCTACGATTGGCAACATTTCCTTGGCCAAGGCCTTAGTTGCTGGGAGGAAGCGAGTTCCCAATCCAGCGGCTGGGATGACTGCTTTTCTGACTTTTTGTTTCATAATGTTCCTTTCTATAAGGGTCTAAGACCATTCGTTTTCTGCTTTAAATTCATTGCTCATGATGTCAGTGATTGCTTCTTTGATATTGACACCTTCGTAGATAACTCGGTAAATAGCCTGTGTGATCGGCATGTAGACACCCAATTCCTGAGCCAGTTCGTAAGCTGCTCGAGTTGTTGAAATTCCTTCAATGACCATACCCATGTTTGCTTCGATGTCTGCTAGGGATTCTCCACGGCCGAGAGCATCACCGGCTCTCCAGTTACGAGAGTGGACAGATGTCCCCGTTACGATCAAGTCACCAACTCCAGAAAGACCGCTATAAGTTAGGGGACTAGCCCCAAGAGCCACCCCTAGACGGGTGATTTCAGCTAATCCTCGAGCGATGATGGCTGCCTTGGCATTATCGCCAAATCCTAGGCCATGTAATGCCCCAGCACCAACTGCAATGATGTTTTTAAGAGCACCAGCTGTTTCAACTCCGATAACATCCGTATTGGTATAGAGGCGGAAGTAGTGGTTGCTAAAGAGATTTTGGACGTACTGGGCAGTTTCAAGATCTTTGGAGGCTGCCGTAATCAAGGTGATATCGCGTACAATGGTTTCCTCAGCGTGACTAGGTCCTGAAACAACAACGACTTCACTACGAAGGTCAGCTGGGATTTCCTCTTCAAGAATAGTTGATAGACGTTTGTGGCTATCTGGTTCCAATCCTTTGGAGGCATGCATGATGACAACCTTGTGATTGAGTACCTTTGCTACTTGTTGGGCAACCAGTCTCGTTACTTTTGTTGGGACAACAAATAGAACAGCATCCACATCCTTTAGTGTTTCTTCTAAGTCATGATAGGCTTTTATCTTTTCGTCGAGTAGGATATCTTTGAAATAGCGTTTGTTTGTATGCTGGTTATTAATTTCATCGATTTGTTCAGGGACATTTCCCCAAATTCGAACTTCGTGTCCATTGTCGTTTAGGACCTGCGAAAGGGCAGTTCCCCAAGAACCAGGACCCAAGACAGCGATGGTTTGTTTCTTCATCTTTTCCTCCTTGTAAGAGTTCCTCCTTTCATTTTACCATAAAAAGCCTTTTCATGCATCATCTGTAGATGAAAGCGCACTAATTTATAATAAGGAGACTTCTTTGACAAGATGCCTCTTTTTTGCTAGAATAGCATCAATATGAAGGAATGAGAAGGAGCTGACGCAAGATGTCGCTCCCTTTATCTATTTTATTAGGAGGAAATATGCTCATTAAAAAAATAAAAACCTATAAATGGCAGGCCTTGGCATCCCTAATGATGACAGGTTTGATGGTTGCGAGTTCACTCTTGCAACCGCGCTATTTGCAAGAGGTGTTAGAGGCTTTGTTGGCCGGTCAACATGAGGCTATCTATAGTATTGGCGCTTGGTTGATAGGGGTAGCCCTAGTCGGTCTGGTTGCAGGTGGGGTCAATGTGACGCTTGCAGCCTATATTGCTCAAGGAGTGTCTTCGGACCTTCGTGAAGACGCTTTTCGAAAGATTCAGACTTTTTCTTATGCCAATATCGAGCAGTTTAATGCGGGTAATCTTGTCGTTCGTATGACCAATGATATCAACCAAATTCAGAACGTGGTGATGATGGCTTTTCAAATCCTTTTCCGTCTCCCTCTTCTCTTTATCGGTTCCTTTATCTTGGCGGTTCACACTCTCCCGTCACTTTGGTGGGTGATTGTCCTCATGGTGCTCCTAATTTTTGCACTAACTGCCATCATGATGGGGATGATGGGACCACGATTTGCTAAGTTTCAAACTCTTCTTGAGCGGATCAATGCTATTGCCAAAGAAAATCTACGTGGTGTCCGCGTAGTCAAATCCTTTGTACAAGAAAAAGCACAATTTAACAAATTTACCGAGGTTTCAGATGAACTTCTTGGCCAAAATCTTTATATCGGTTATGCCTTCTCAGTTATAGAACCCGTTATGATGCTAGTCGGATATGGGGCTGTCTTTCTCTCTATCTGGCTGGTGGCAGGCATGGCTCAGTCAGATCCATCTGTTGTGGGCTCTATTGCTTCCTTTATCAACTATCTCAGCCAGATTATCTTTACCATCATCATGGTTGGATTTTTAGGAAATTCTGTCAGCCGTGCCATGATTTCCTTGCGTCGTATCCGCGAGATTCTAGATACCGAGCCAGCGATGACCTTTAAAGATCTCCCAGACGAAGAGTTAGAAGGAAGTCTCTCTTTTGAAAATGTAACCTTTACCTATCCTAATGATGACGAACCTATGCTGAAGAATGTAACCTTTGATGTTGCGCCTGGTCAGATGGTGGGTGTGGTTGGAGCGACTGGAGCAGGGAAGTCCACCTTGGCTCAGTTAATTCCACGACTGTTTGATCCACAAGAGGGATCTATCAAGATTGGTGGCAAGGATATTCGAGATGTCAGCGAGGGAACCTTGCGTAAAACAGTTTCCATCGTCTTGCAACGTGCTATTCTCTTTAGCGGGACCATTGCAGATAATCTTCGTCAAGGAAAAGGCAATGCTAGCGTGTCCGAATTGGAACGTGCAGCACGAATCGCCCAAGCCAGCGAATTTATCGGACGCATGGAAAACAAATTTGAGAGTCAGGTCGAAGAACGTGGCACCAACTTTTCTGGTGGACAAAAGCAACGGATGTCCATTGCCCGTGGGATTGTCAGCAATCCCCGTATCCTGATCTTTGACGATTCGACTTCAGCCTTGGATGCTAAGTCAGAAAGACTCGTACAGGAAGCTTTGAACAATGATCTGAAAGGGACAACAACCATTATCATCGCTCAAAAGATCAGTTCAGTCGTCCATGCAGACAAGATTTTGGTCTTGGACCAAGGGCGATTGATTGGAGAAGGAAGGCATGCGGACCTAGTAGCTAGCAATGCCGTCTACCGTGAAATCTACGAAACACAAAAGGGAAAGGAGGAATAAAATGAAAACCGTTCGATTTTTCTGGAATTATTTTAAAGTTTACAAGTTCTCCTTTGTCATTGTGATTCTGATGGTTGCGGTGGCGACAATAGCTCAAGCCCTTTTTCCTGTTTTTTCAGGCCAAGCAGTCACGGAGCTTGCTAACCTAGTTCTGGCTTATCAAAATGGGACTTCCGAACTAGCCTGGCAGAGTTTATCGGCTCTGATGCTGAATCTAGCCCTGGTTGTCCTCTCCCTAGTAGTATCCAGTTTGATTTACATGACCTTTATGACCCGTGTGATTGCTGAGTCAACAAATGAGATGCGTAAGGGCCTCTTTGGCAAACTTTCTCGTTTGACGGTTTCTTTCTTTGACCGCCATCAGGATGGTGACATCCTCTCTCGCTTCACGAGTGACTTGGATAACATCCTTCAAGCCTTCAATGAAAGCCTAGTTCAGGTTATGAGCAATATTGCTCTTTACATCGGTTTGATTTTTGTCATGTTTTCAAGAAATGTGACGCTAGCTCTGATAACAGTAGCCAGCACTCCAGTGGCCTTTCTCATGTTGGTCTTCATCGTGAAAATGGCCCGCAAGTACACCAATCTCCAACAAAAAGAGGTTGGGAGACTCAACGCCTATATGGACGAGAGTATTTCTGGACAGAAAGCTGTTATCGTACAAGGAATTCAAGATGACATCGTAGCAGGCTTTGTGGAGCAAAATGAGCGCGTGCGCAAGGCAACCTTTAAAGGGAGAATGTTCTCAGGTATCCTCTTTCCAGTTATGAATGGGATGAGCTTGGTCAATACGGCCATCGTTATTTTTGCAGGTTCTGCGGTCTTGCTGAACGATCCAAGTATCGAAACAACGACAGCCCTAGGCTTGATTGTCATGTTTACCCAATTTTCTCAGCAGTACTACCAGCCGATTATCCAGGTGGCTGCGAGTTGGGGGAGCCTCCAGTTGGCCTTTACTGGGGCAGATCGTATCCAAGAAATGTTCGATGCAGAAGAAGAGATTCGTCCGCAAAATGCGCCTGCCTTTACGGAATTGCGAGAAGGCGTTGAAATCAGTCACATTGATTTCTCTTATGTGCCAGACAAGCCGATTTTAAAAGATGTTAGCATTTCAGCTCCTAAGGGGCAGATGGTAGCAGTTGTCGGTCCGACTGGTTCAGGGAAGACGACCATCATGAACCTCATCAATCGTTTCTACGATGTGGATGCAGGCAGCATTTGCTTTGATGGCAAAGACATCCGTGACTACGACTTGGATAGCTTGCGGAGCAAGGTCGGTATTGTCTTGCAGGATTCGGTCTTGTTTAGCGGAACAATCCGAGACAATATCCGCTTTGGTGTGCCAGATGCCAGTCAGGAAATGGTCGAAGCAGCTGCCAAGGCAACTCATATTCATGACTACATTGAAAGCTTGCCTGACAAGTATGATACTCTTATTGATGATGAGCAAAACATCTTCTCAACTGGTCAGAAACAATTGATTTCCATCGCTCGAACCTTGATGACAGATCCTCAAGTCCTAATCTTAGATGAAGCGACTTCCAATGTGGATACCGTAACAGAAAGCAAGATTCAACATGCCATGGAGGCAGTTGTAGCAGGTCGAACCAGTTTTGTTATTGCCCATCGTCTCAAGACCATCCTCAATGCCGATCAGATTATTGTCCTCAAAGATGGAGAGGTTATTGAACGTGGAAATCATCACGAGTTGCTCAAACTCGGCGGTTTCTACTCGGAACTGTATCACAATCAATTTGTCTTCGAATAAAAAAGAAGTTGTCCTCGTTGGGCAGCTTTTTCTTGTCCATAAAAAATACTTATCACGGTCTTTAAAAAAACATATTAGACAGGAAAGGGTTGGAGTGATAAGATAAGACTGTCGCAAGAAAATCGAAAGGAGACACATCATGGCTAGAACGGTTGTAGGAGTTGCTGCAAATCTATGTCCTGTAGATGCAGAAGGGAAAAACATTCACTCATCTGTATCCTGTAAATTTGCAGAGAGCATTCGTCAAGTCGGAGGTCTCCCTTTAGTGATTCCTGTAGGGGATGAGTCCATTGTGCGCGATTATGTAGAAATGATTGACAAACTCATCTTGACAGGTGGACAAAATGTCCATCCCCAGTTTTATGGAGAGAAAAAGACCATTGAGAGCGATGATTACAACCTTGTACGCGATGAGTTTGAACTAGCTCTCTTGAAAGAAGCGCTCCGTCAGAATAAACCAATTATGGCAATCTGCCGTGGTGTTCAGCTTGTCAATGTTGCTTTTGGTGGCACTCTCCACCAAGAAATTGAAGGTCACTGGCAAGGCTTGCCTTTTGGAACCTCTCATTCTATTGAGACAGTAGAAGGAAGCGTGGTGGCTAAGTTGTTTGGCAAAGAAAGTCAAGTCAATTCAGTCCATCGTCAAAGCATCAAAGACCTGGCGCCTAATTTCCGTGTGACTGCTATTGATCCAAGAGACCAGACCATCGAAGCGATTGAGTCTGTCGACGAGCATCGTATCATCGGATTGCAGTGGCACCCAGAGTTTCTGGTTAATGAAGAAGATGGCAATTTAGAACTATTTGAGTATTTATTAAATGAATTGTAACGGTTAGAGTCTCTAGCCGTTTTTATTCGCCCTTTCAGATTTTTTATATTTTAGCAAATTTACGCAAACGTTTGAATTCTGATAAAAATTGGGCAAATTCAATAAAAAAGCTTGAAAAAATCGAAGGTAAGCGTTATGATAGAAAAGAAGAAATTTTGGAGGATTATCATGTCACATATTAAATTTGATTATTCAAAAGTTTTAGACAAATTTGTTGCCCCACATGAAGTGGAATACATGCAAGCACAAGTAACAGCTGCAGACGAATTGATCCGTAAAGGAACTGGTGCTGGTAGTGACTTCTTGGGTTGGTTGGACCTTCCTGAAAAATACGACCGCGAAGAATTTGACCGCATCTTGAAAGCTGCTGAGCAAATCAAGTCAGATAGCGATGTCTTGGTTGTAATCGGTATCGGTGGATCTTACCTTGGTGCCAAAGCAGCCATCGACTTCTTGAACCACCACTTTGCTAACTTGCAAACAAAAGAAGAGCGCAAAGCTCCACAAATCCTTTACGCTGGAAACTCAATCTCATCTACTTACCTTGCTGACTTGGTAGAGTACGTAGCTGACAAAGACTTCTCAGTAAACGTGATTTCTAAATCAGGTACAACAACAGAACCAGCGATCGCTTTCCGTGTCTTCAAAGAACTTTTGGTTAAGAAATACGGACAAGAAGAAGCTAACAAACGTATCTACGCAACAACTGACCGCCAAAAAGGTGCTGTTAAGGTTGAAGCAGATGCTAATGGTTGGGAAACATTTGTAGTTCCAGATGACATCGGTGGACGCTTCTCAGTATTGACAGCAGTTGGATTGCTTCCAATCGCTGCATCAGGTGCAGATATCAAAGCCCTTATGGAAGGTGCGAACGCAGCTCGTAAAGACTACACTTCAGACAAGATTGCTGAAAACGAAGCATACCAATACGCAGCAGTTCGTAACATCCTTTACCGTAAAGGCTACGCTACTGAAATCTTGGTAAACTACGAGCCATCACTTCAATACTTCTCAGAATGGTGGAAACAATTGGCTGGTGAGTCAGAAGGGAAAGACCAAAAAGGTATTTACCCAACTTCAGCAAACTTCTCAACTGACTTGCACTCATTGGGTCAATTTATCCAAGAAGGAACTCGTATCATGTTTGAAACAGTTGTCCGTGTTGACAAACCACGTAAGAACGTAATCATTCCTACTTTGGAAGAAGACCTTGACGGACTTGGTTACCTTCAAGGAAAAGACGTTGACTTTGTAAACAAAAAAGCAACTGACGGTGTTCTTCTTGCCCACACTGACGGTGATGTGCCAAACATGTACGTAACCCTTCCTGAGCAAGATGCCTTCACTCTTGGTTACACTATCTACTTCTTCGAATTGGCTATCGCCCTTTCAGGTTACTTGAATGCCATCAACCCATTTGACCAACCAGGTGTTGAAGCCTACAAACGTAACATGTTTGCCCTTCTTGGAAAACCAGGATTTGAAGAATTGAGCAAAGAGCTTAACGCACGTCTATAGATAGAAGAAAAGAGTGGCTTGTCCACTCTTTTTACTCTCTTTATTCGTAGACATTGGACTCAGGCGAGACTTGTGATATAATATAGAAAGCAAAAAGGCAGACGCCTAGAGACTTTATAGGAGAAACTATGTCAAAAGATATCCGCGTACGCTACGCACCAAGTCCAACAGGACTACTACACATCGGAAATGCCCGTACAGCATTGTTTAACTACCTTTACGCACGCCATCATGGTGGAACTTTTATCATTCGTATCGAAGATACAGACCGAAAACGCCATGTTGAGGATGGTGAACGTTCTCAGCTTGAAAACCTTCGCTGGTTGGGCATGGATTGGGATGAAAGCCCAGAAACACATGAAAATTACCGCCAGTCTGAGCGTTTGGACTTGTATCAAAAATATATCGATCAACTGTTAGCTGAAGGAAAAGCTTACAAATCTTACGTTACAGAAGAAGAGTTGGCAGCTGAGCGCGAACGCCAAGAAGCAGCTGGCGAAACACCACGCTACATCAATGAATATCTTGGTATGAGTGAAGAGGAAAAAGCGGCTTACATTGCAGAACGTGAAGCAGCTGGTATCATCCCAACTGTCCGTTTGGCTGTCAATGAGTCTGGTATCTACAAATGGCACGATATAGTCAAAGGTGATATCGAGTTTGAAGGTGGCAATATCGGTGGTGACTGGGTGATCCAAAAGAAAGATGGCTACCCAACTTACAACTTTGCCGTTGTTATCGATGATCACGATATGCAAATCTCTCACGTTATCCGCGGTGATGACCATATTGCTAATACTCCAAAACAACTCATGGTCTATGAAGCGCTTGGTTGGGAAGCTCCAGAGTTCGGTCACATGACTTTGATCATCAACTCTGAAACGGGTAAAAAATTGTCTAAACGGGACACTAACACCCTTCAGTTTATCGAAGATTACCGTAAGAAAGGCTACCTTCCAGAAGCTGTCTTTAACTTTATCGCCCTTCTTGGTTGGAATCCAGGTGGCGAAGATGAAATTTTCTCTCGTGAGGAATTGATTAAACTCTTTGATGAAAATCGTCTCAGCAAGTCTCCTGCTGCCTTTGATCAGAAGAAACTAGACTGGATGAGCAACGACTACATCAAGAGAGCAGATCTAGCTACCATCTTTGAAATTGCAAAACCATTCCTAGAAGAAGCAGGACGCTTGACTGAAAAGGCCGAAAAAATGGTGGAACTCTACAAACCACAAATGAAGTCAGTGGATGAAATCGTTCCATTGACAGACCTTTTCTTCTCAGACTTCCCAGAGTTGACAGAGGCAGAGCGCGAGGTCATGACAGGAGAAACTGTTCCAGTTGTTCTAGAAGCTTTCAAAGCGAAACTAGAAGCAATGACAGATGAAGAATTTGTGACAGAAAAAATCTTCCCACAAATCAAAGCAGTTCAAAAAGAAACAGGTATCAAAGGGAAAAACCTCTTCATGCCGATTCGTATTGCCGTTTCAGGTGAAATGCATGGACCAGAATTACCAGACACCATTTTCTTACTCGGACGTGAAAAGTCAATCCAGCATATTGAAAACATGCTGAAAGAGATCTCTAAATAAAAAGGACTTCCGATGGATACATGGAAAAAAATGTATGAAGAAGCACGAACCTTATTCAATCCCCATGAAGTTTCTGACTTTGTTTATGCTAACCATGTTGTTGCTGCGGTAGAAGCAGAAGATGGTCAGATCTTCACAGGATTTTGTATGGAGGGCACTTGTGGTGTTTTTCATCTCTGTGCAGAACGAGCGGCTCTCTTCAATATGTATCAATTTTCAGGACAAACTAAAGTTAAGAAAATCCTCGCCTTTCGAGATAAACCTCCTTACGGCGAAGGATCAGGTATGCCCTGTGGCGCTTGCAGAGAATTTCTCTTAGAATTGAATGCTGAAAATAAAGAAGCAGAGTTCATGATGAACTACGAAACAAGAAAAACAATTAAGGTTGCCGAATTGCTCCCTTACTGGTGGGGAGAGGAACGTGCAACTAATTGGCAAGATAAATAAAGGGAGTCAGTTTAACTGGCTCTTTCCCCTATCTTTTCAGAATTTCGGTAAAGATGAAAAAAGTCCTTGACAAAGGCGGAAAAGTAGGTATAATAGAAAGAGTTGAAAAGCTCAAGGTCCGTTGGTCAAGGGGTTAAGACACCGCCTTTTCACGGCGGTAACACGGGTTCGAATCCCGTACGGACTATGGTGTATTGCGGTTAAAAAAACTTGAAAAAAGTTTTAAAAATCTGTTGACAGAGACAGATGG